>NZ_DATHKG010000048.1:0-9812 GCF_035489435.1 Flavitalea sp. | reverse complement strand
TACTACCATAACCGCCCAGTATATACGCAGTGTCTCTTGCTGCATTAGTTCCAAGTGCTGCAAGATAACGGGGCATGAAAAAATTACCTTTTGTTGCAATCGTATCCCATTTTTTTGATGAAAAATGATACCGGTATATACTGTTTTTATATTGAAGCTGGCCATAACCTCCGACAACATATAAAGAGGAGTCCGGGGCAGATAAGAATTTATTGGCCTGCCAGAATTCAGTCAGTAGTCTGAGTGTAAAATTCAAATCCCATTTATTGGCGGCAGGGTTATAAATGCCAACCTGTTTTTCATCTATGTAAAAATTGATCAGCTTGTGAGTTAATCTGTCAAATACAGCCTGGTTACCCGGAGGCAGTACGACGCGGCTTTGTGCGAGCCTGGTACCGGACATCAACATGTTTTTCATTGAGACCTGGTACAAACTGTCACGGGATATGATGTACAGGAGTTCACTACTGTCATCAAATGCCACGCTTGCAGAACCTGCGGTAGAAAAAGCAGAGATCTCCTGCCAATGCTGATGTTTAGGTTTGATCCAGGTGGGGTTCTTAGCGATACCTTTTATGTTTGATACTGAATCGATGGCTTCGTTGCCATTCACCTCCGACAGGGGAAAGCTGTATTTGAGTACCCCGTTTTCAATGATCCTTATGTTCCTGATCTGCATCGGTGGCAGGTCCACTGTTTGAAAGCCTTCATGATCATTGAGACCAAAAAGTATTTTCAGGCAAAGCCTGTTGTCCATTTTCAGCGGACTTTCAGATCTGATCTGGCCGTTGACATATAAAGATGTCCGCCTTGTTTTCCGATCAAAACGTATCCTGATATTATTCCACTTGCTATGAAGGGTGATGGAGTCGAGTTCAAAAACATTCGAGGTTTCACCAATGATGAAATTGAAGTTTAAAAGGCGCTGATTGTAGACAATATCGATGTTTTGCTTCTGGTTTGAAATCCTGCTGTTTGTTGCATTTCCGCTGTTAGCAGCATTAACATCATCGGTAATGATCCTTAAAACATATCCAAAATACGTTTCAAGATTTGGCCTGAAAGTAAAATCAAAATTAATTTCAGTAGTGCCATCAAAACAGAATGGTTCCTTCGGGGTGAGGTTTAATGCAGTTCTTTTCTCGGGCACGACTTCATGGCTTGAAAACTGCAGTCCATGTGTTTGGCAAATGCCCTCCCACACATACAACATGGCCAATAACAGCAACCCCGGATACTTCAACATACAACCCATGATTAGAATATGCGCAAAATACTCAATTCTAATGTTCTACGAAGCAAATAGCGTTTAATCGGCTCCTCTTCACAATTTGCATCTGGAATTAAAATGGATGCGTCCCCAATTCACAAACCAATCCCGATTAACCCAATCTACAAACCAATCCCGATTAACCTTTCCCGATTAATTAATCCCAATTCACCAATCCCAATTCACCAATCCCAATTAAGCCATCCCAATTAAGCAATCCCAAATAACCTTTCTGATTAACCAATCCCGATTATTAATAAACGCTCTATTGTTTTGCTTGTCCCAAAACGCTGGATTACAATGTTGCCTACTGTGCTCCAAAGATTGATTTAAGATACCTGAGCATCGTTGTTGTAGATGAAAATTGGGTTTTCGTCGCATTCTCCCTGAAAAGCAATGATTTAGTTTGCTATTTTGCATGGATGAACACTCAATGGTATACAAAGAAATGGGTGGGGATTAGCCTTCATGTCCTGTTTTGGATATTGTTTTTTATATCTCCTTTACTGTTGCGACCAGTGATGGACAACAAAGTTTCACTCGCACCAAGTGAATACAGAAGCTTTTTCTTCCTGCATTTTCTGAATAACCTGATGCGAATAGTGCTGTTCTACAGCAATGCATATATCTTGATACCAAGGTTAATTTATAAAAAGAAATACGGACAATATGTGCTTATTCTTTTGGTCTCGTTAGTAATATTATTGTTTTGGGATCGCCTCATATTTTCTTTACTGATTACGGGTCATGAACATAAAATATGGAACTTTTTTGTATTTAATTTATTTCCATTTTTCTTTTTGATCATTGCCAGCGGTGCATTCCGGATGGGTAAGGATAAGCTGGAAGAGGATCGAAACAATAAGGAACGCGAAACGGAACATTTGAAAACCGAGTTGTCCTTTCTACGTTCACAGGTCAGTCCGCATTTTATGTTTAATGTGTTGAATAACATGGTTGCCCTGGCACGAAAAAAATCCGATGAACTGGAGCCCTCGCTGATAAAACTTTCTTCGCTGCTCCGCTATATGCTATATGAAACCGATGAAGATAAAGTGTTGCTGGAAAGAGAAGTTGAGTATCTTCAGAGTTATATCGATCTGCAAAAGCAACGGTTCGGACGGAATATCAAGATCAATATTTGTTTTCAAAAACTGGAAGGCAATTATACTATTGAACCAATGCTATTGATTCCATTTGTAGAAAATGCTTTCAAACATGGTAGTGGAATGATCACCAATGCCGAGATTGATATAAGCCTGGTAGTGAAAGAAGGCATACTCCAGTTCAGTGTTAAAAATAAGTATAATGACTCCGTGGTAGAAACAAGGGACAAAACTTCCGGTATCGGACTTGCCAATGTAAAACGCCGGCTTGAACTGTTATATCACAAAACTTATTCGCTGAATATCGAGAAGAAAGATGATTGGTTTAATGTTTCACTTGAGATAAACCTGCACTAATTGAAATAAACCTGCCCTAATCGAGATAAACCTGCACTAATGTTACGTTGTATCGCCATAGATGATGAGGAACTGGCACTTGAACTGCTGGAAGATAATATTCGTAAGGTACCCTTCCTCGAGTTGGTGGCGACCTGCAGCAATCCGCTTGAAGCAATAAAAGTGATGCAGGAACAATCTATCGATCTCATATTTCTTGACATCCAGATGCCCGGACTTACCGGTCTCCAGTTTATTCAAAGCAGTCTGCAAAACTCAATGTTTATCCTGGTTACTGCTTATGAGAAATACGCGCTGGAAAGCTATAACCTCAATGTTGTAGATTACCTGGTTAAGCCGGTGGAGTTCAATCGCTTCATCAAAGCCTGCAACAAGGCACTTGAACTTCATAAACTAAAAAATAAACCTGCCGATCAGCAGGATACCGCCCAGGATTATTTTTTCGTAAATGTTGACTATAGCCTGCTCAAGGTTATGTATTCCGACATAATCTGGATCGAGGGTCTGAAAGATTACGTAAAAATTCATTTGAAAAGCACAGATAAGCCGATTATAGCGCGTTTAAGTATGAAGTCACTTGAAGAAGAACTTCCATCACCGATTTTCCTGCGTATCCACAAATCATATATCGTCTCCAAGTCGTTTGTTACTGCTATCCGCAAAAACAGCGTTTTCATTAAAGATATGGAGCTTCCCATCGGCGAAAACTACAAAGACGCAATCGAATCTTTCACGAAAAAACCCTGAATAGAATTATGAATTATGAGTTATGAGTGATGAAACTTTTAGCAACTCCTTTCATAATTCATAACTCATAATTCATAACTCTCTTGAACTTTGTCGCAAAATTTTAGGTCTACGTCTCAATTTCACCAGCCGGGTTTTTGATTTTGATAGATTCGCTTTCTTTAGAATTTATCCCTCTTTTTTTAATCAAAAACATACAACAATGAAAAAACTGTTTTATCCTTTAGCTGCAATCGCCATCATTGGTGCATCAGCTTTCACTATTGTCGCGGTACCATCGTGGAAAATTTCAGACGATTATGAGGTGAAGTTTTCAAGCAAAGATCCTAATGGTGTCTTTAAAGGATTAAAAGGCAATATAAGCTTTGATGAAAAGGATCTTAAGAATTCGGTGATGGACGTTTCTATCGACGTAAGCACCATTAATACAGGAAATGGTATGCAAAATACGCATGCAAAAGGAGAACAATGGTTTGATGCAGCAAAGTACCCGACCATAAAATTCACTTCCAGCGAAATCACAAAAGCCGCAACAGGTTACCTTGTTAAAGGTGTGCTTGAAATGCGTGGTGTAAGGAAAGAAATCGAGGTACCTTTTACGTTTGAGCAAAACAAATTCTCCGGCAGCTTTGAAGTGAACCGTAACGAGTTCGGAATTGGCGATCCTAAACATGAAAAAGTGCAGCCGGCAATTAAAATTGATCTTTCTGTTCCCGTTTCAAAAGCATAAGTATGTTTAAGCGCATATTCTTTCTGTACCAGTTTCAAAAGCATAAGTATGTTTAAACGTATATTCTTTTTGGGATTGACTGCAGGCATCATGGCTTCAGCGGCAGCTGTCATTTTTCAGCGTATTCACCAGTTTGCAACCTATACAGACTTCTCTAAAATTGTGAATGTTCCTGTATTGTTAGCGATCAATATCGGTGTATGCATGCTAGCCTCGGTGTTGTTTTTCCTGTTACAGAAATTATCGCCGGGACGGAAAGGCAGGTTTATCTTCAACCTGATTTTTGTACTTATTTCTTTTATGAGTATTACCTGGTCTTTTGCCTTAACCTTACCGCTTGATGCCCAGTTCCCCGAATTGTTTCCCGGTTTAACAGTTCCTATGCATTTCTTCCCGGCCCTGGCCTGGTTCACCTTCGAACCCCTGTTTATTGCTGGCTCCCGGCACCGGGGTGAAGAAAAAAAGCAATCAATTCGCAGAATTAAAAAAGATGGAATTGTGATTTAAATTGATCATCGCCAAGCGTCTCCACTAAAAGGAGATATGGATAAGAGAGATATGAGTTATGAGTTATGAATTATGAAAGCTGAAAGGCCCGTCCTTTTTTCGTAATTTATAACTCTTTTTCAACTTCACTCACCACTTACCACTCACCACTCACCACTGTTTTCACCACTGTTTTCAAATTTGTCGCAGCTTTTTCCCCCTTTGTCTCATTTGCCGGATTTCCGGGAATCTGCATGATACTTTTGCGACCTGATCGGGATTAATCGTCTGCTAGATTCTACCGAAGCTTCAGATCTCACCAACACTTAATCATCTGTTATGAAAAAATTTATCTTCTTCCTGGTTACGATCATTACTTCGTTAACCATTTCGGCACAGCCCCCTGCGAATATGCAAGGCGCAGGCAGACCCGTGCAAGCGATCGCCAACATCGGTCGTATTTATGGAAAGCTGGTCGACAGCAATGGTAAAGCTGTTCGTGATGCTTCCGTTATGCTTCTGCACAGGAAGATGGATACAAGCACTAAACAAATGAAACAGGTTTTGCTTAAAGGAATCACCAGCCAGGGAAATGGCGATTTTAACCTGGAAGAACTTCCTGTAACCGGGCTGCTGGTGCTGAACATATCTGCTACCGGCTATGTACCGGTCAGTGATACTATTTCTTTCATGAGCCAAAGGCCGGGCGGTGGAAGACCCGGGGCTGTAACTTCCGGAGCAAGTACCGCCCCTGGTCGCGCAGCTGGACCAATGAGCGGTGGATTTGAAAAAGATCTTGGCAGGCTAACATTAAAAACAGACGTGCAGCAACTGCAGGATGTAGTGGTCACCGCTTCCAGCAGCAGGCTTCGTCTTGATATCGATAAGAAAGTATTTAATGTTGATCAGAATATTGTGAGTGCAGGTGGTACCGCGGTCGACGTAATGAAAAACGTTCCTTCTGTAAATGTTGACATCGATGGCAATGTTACTTTGAGGAATGCATCTCCACAGCTTTATGTAGATGGCCGGCCAACAACTTTAACGCTCGATCAGATTCCGGCGGATGCTATCGAAAGTGTAGAGGTGATAACAAATCCTTCTGCCAAATTTGACGCTTCTGGCGGAGGTGCAGGTATATTAAATATCGTTCTTAAGAAGAATAAGAAAAAAGGGTATAATGGTAATATTAACGCAGGCGTCGACAAACGTGGTGGTCTGAATGGAGGCGCAAGTCTGAGTGTAAGGCAGGATAAATTCAATTTCAGTGTAAGCTCATTTGTGAACCAGATGAGAAACCGGAACACAGGATCTACAGATATCAGGAATCTGCTTACCACACCAAACCTGTTGGTAAATCAAACAAGCAATGACAGGATGAAAGGTGCCTTTGTATTTGGAAAAGTGGGAGTGGATTATTTCGCAACAAATCGTACAACCATCTCGCTGGGAGCCGTTAAAGTACATGGTAGTTTCGATCCTACAGGTTTCCTGAGAACGGACAGCGCTTATGAAGGCGGCGACTATGTAAGTTTCAGTGAAAGGAATACCAGCAATAGCCGCGAGTTTAATGCAACCGGCCTGCAGGGTGGATTTAAATACCTCTTTCCTAAAAAAGGCGAAGAACTAACCGCAGACGTCAACTATTTCGCCGGCAAAAACAATAGCAGCGCTTTATATAATACCGAAATATATTCTGATTATGGTGGTACAAAAACAGGAAACATTCAGCAACAAATTATAGGCAGCGGTACAAATGGTTTTCTGACTATGCAGACTGATTATGTAACAGTTTTCGGTGCGTCAGCAAAACTCGAAGCAGGCGCAAGGGTTCAGTTGAATAAATTGACCAATAACCAGGCAAATTATTTTTATAATGCAGGCACAGGTCAATATGTTTTGATTCCTTCAGCTACAAGCAATTATAAAAACAAGGATAATGTGTATGCGGGGTATCTTTCGTTTGCTAACTCGATTAAGAATTTTGGATATAAGGTTGGGTTACGCGCTGAAAGTTCTGATTATGTTGGTCAGTTAACGGATACCAAAGAGGAATTCACAAACAAATACCCTATCAGCCTTTTTCCATCGGTTTTTCTTAGCCAGAAATTACAAAATCAGCAGGAGTTGCAGTTAAGTGTAACACGAAGAGTCAACAGACCCTTCTTTATGCAGCTTATCCCTTTTATTGATTCAACAGACCAGTTAAATTGGAGAAGAGGAAATGCATCTCTGAAACCAGAATTCACAAATTCTATAGAAGCTTCTTATTCAAAAACCTTTGCGGGCAACAATACTATTCTCGTCTCAGCCTATTACAAACGCACAACAGATCTTATAACAAGGTATATCGATACCATTTCACTCTCTACCGGTGTAAAACGTCCGATCACTACTTATATCAATGCAAATTCAGGCCGCACTACCGGTATGGAATTTACTTCACAAAATACATTGGCCAAGTGGTGGGATCTTACAAGTAACCTGAATGTATATAATTCAAAAATCAATACCGATAATATTACAGGTACTTCCCAGGACGCAATCTGGAGTTGGTTCGCAAAGGTGAATAACAGCTTCAAGATGCCGGCTAATTTTAAACTGCAGTTGTCTGCAACTTACCAATCAAAAACAAATCTTCCGGTTAATCAGAACACTGGTGGTGGTCCTGGTGGCGGTGGTCCCGGTGGCGGTGGTGCACAAAGCTCATCCCAGGGTTATGTTCGCGCAAACTATGGCGTAGACGCGGCTTTACAGAAAAGCTTCCTGAAGAACAATGCAGCTTCGGTTACCTTCAGTGTGAGTGATATTTTCGGCACAAGAAAATTTGATCAATATTCTGAGAGTGCATTTTTTATCCAGAATAGCTACCGCCTTAATGATGTACCGATGTTTCGTTTAAACTTTGCTTTCCGCTTCGGCCAGATCGATATGAATCTTTTCAAACGGAAAAATATGAAGAGTGAAGAAGGTGCGCAGGGCGCGATGCAGGGAATAGGATCATAAGTGGTGAGTGGTGAGTTGTAAGTGGTGAGTGATAAGTGGTGAGCTTTAGAGTTCTGAATTTTCATTCATTCATAACTTCACTCATCACTCCTAACTCATCTTTCAGCTATTTCTATAAATAAGAAAAGGGCCTTAACTGGTCCTTTTCTATTTGTAATCAGTATTGAATTGTTTTAAATGAATTGTTTTAAGTGAATTGTTTTAAATGAATCGTTTTAAGCGAATTATTTTAAAAGAATCGTCTTACCTGAACTGTTTACTTGTATATTTTTAAATCAACTGTTTTAGCCGAACAGTATTATTTGGAAACCAATACTCCGAGGATAAAACCAGCCAAAGCGCCGACGGTTGCTGCTCCTGTAAAGGATTTTATCGTTTGCATGCGTTCTCTTTCGGCCTGGTTAATTCTTCTGTTTCTTTCGTATGAATTGATTGAACGATCATTTCTATAGTCGTTGATGCGTCTGTCATACTCGCGGTTTATGCGATCTGATTCTTCCTGCCTTCTGTGTTCATCGTAGCCACGGTTATCCCTGATGTCCCTGATGTCTCTGATGTCTCTGGTATCCATATTATCCCAGTTGTCCATGTTATCCCAGTTATCTCGCTGATCCTGGTGACCATAGTTGTCATTATTGTTTCCTTTTCCATTTGACCAGCCGTCGTTACCATATGATTTATTGGTTCCTGGGTAAGACCAGTCATTTTGATTGTTACGATTAGGCTCAGGATAAGATTTTTTCATTTCTTTATTAAAACCATCGTCATTAAAACCCTTATCATTTTTGTTCGTTTTATCGTTTTTCGCCATTGATTGGGCAGATACAAAAGTTACAGAACCTGCTGCAAGTAAAAGTGTAAAAATCTTTTTCATAACCTTCATTTTTTATAAAGTGAATTGATATATATAAGAAGGATTATGACAAGTAATGTTTAAAATAAGAAGTGCCGGTTCGTCGAGGCAATATGCCTTTTCGTCGCATATGCAGATATATGTCTTGTTCCCACCGCTAAATAAAGTGACGCTGGATGTACTACTATAGCTGTAAAAGAACAGGTGGCGTTTATAGCTGGCATGCGAACAACCTTAATAATGCACCGCGGAGATTTGACAGCTGCCCAACTAACGCTGACCTGGGTGTTCGGCAATAGATGGTCGGATTTGGCCTTGCTTCAAAATAGAATTAATGATAATATTACAAGAATTTATATTTCAATTGCAGATATATAGTTTGTGAGACCCAACCTGATTTGTAACTTCCGTCTTATCGAACGCCTGGTTAATCATATAAATACTTTTTACCCGCTCAGTCAATCAGCAGTTGATGCCCTGACCGGTAGTTTTGAAAAAGTAATTCTTCCGAAAAATGAAAGATTAATTACTGAAGGGACAGTCTGTCGTCAGATGTATTTCCTGCAACAGGGAGCACTGCGTGGGTATTATAACGTGGATGGGAAGGAAGTAACGCACTGGTTTGCTTTTGAAAGCGACTTCGTAACATCATTCCACAGCTTCATCACCCATCGTCCGGCAGTCGAAAATATCCAGTTGATCGAAGGTTGCATATTGTGGTCTATCACGCGTGAAAAATTAACAGCACTATTCAGTACTCATCATGAAATCGAACGCCTTGTGAGAATTATTTATGAAACATATTATATCCGTCTTGAAGAACGGTATGTAAATGCTCATTTTAAAACCGCATCCGAGAGATATTATGACCTCCTCATCAGGGCTCCCCATATGATTGAACGAGTTCCGTTGGGTGCAATAGCCTCATACCTGGGCATCAGCCAGGAAACACTTAGCCGCATTCGAAGCAAAATCTAAAAAGGATATTACCTATCTAAGGATATTCTATGTTGTCTATAAAGGATGTTCCATGTTGCGGAAAAAGGAAATTCCATGTTGCAGAAAAGATATTCAAACTTGCAGAAAAAAGATATTCAAACTTGCGTAAAAATGACATGCCATCTTGCGGAAATGATTTGACCTGGGCTCCAGCTTAACTCCAAATTCAAGGAATTTCAAAATGACCGCTATTTCAGTCAAACGCTCCACCTTTTGGCTGAAATCGCGGTCATTTTGAAAAACACTAAAACAAACTAT
>NZ_DATHKG010000047.1:0-33404 GCF_035489435.1 Flavitalea sp. | reverse complement strand
ATGAATTGATGAAAAAGGGGCACGATGTAACAGTATTGGAAGCATCAGGCAGGCATGGCGGACATATATTTACAGTTCATGATGGTTTATCAGATGGCTTGTATGGTGATTTCGGACAGGAGCACATCGTAAAGCCCGGCTACAAACTTTATTTTGAATATGAAAAGGAACTAGGACTGGAAACAATTCCTTATCCACGACGCAAAGGCATACAAAGAAGAATTAGCGGGAAATTTTATACAGAAGAAATGTTGAAAGATCCCGCAGTACTTAAAAAGTTTGGCTTTAACGAACGGGAAGTAAAATACCTGTCTGACAATCCCTGGGGAGAACTGGAAACATTGTATACCGGTCCTTACCTTGAAAAATTTAAAGACGAATATCAGCCCTTTAATATTGGTTATGACGATTTAGACAAAACTCCGGCCTCAGATTTTTTTAAAAAAGAAGGAGCATCCAAAGCGGCACAGGAATTCCTCGGCGGGCAGGGCGAATCTACCTTATTTAAATTATGGTATGCAGCAATCCTGAGACTTCGCGGCGTACCGGTTTTCCCGACAGAAATATACAGGCTAAAAGGGGGCAATCAAATGTTGCCTAACGCCTTTGCGAAAAAGCTGGGAACCAGGGTATGGCTCAGCAGCCCCATCACTTCGATAAAAAATAGTGATACCGGAGTAACGGTTACTTATAAAAATCATAACGAAGAAAAACAGCTGTCAGCTGATTACTTTGTTAACTGTATTCCGCTTCCTGCTTTTCGCAATATTGCTATACAACCTGTGATGAGTGCTGAAAAGCAATATGTTTGCGATAACCTCACATACGATTCGTACTCCCGGTTTGTGTTCCAGGCAAGTTCAAAATTTTGGCTGGATGATGGCTTACCCAATATCAATCTGTTTCTGGAACATCCGGATTTGGGAGATGTGTGGCATTCTGCCGATGAAGTGGATACACATAGGGTAATCGTACTTGGAACAGGCCCTGGTGGTGTATCTCCACAAAGAGCCCTCGCCGCGTTCAGAGAAGTGTATCCGGGAAAAAAAGATACCATCGAACTGGCCATTGGCAGAGACTGGACGAAAGAAGCATTTTCTCCCACCTGCGAAAGGCAGCCATTTCCTATAGGGCAGTTAAAAAAATTCTGGCCACATGTTATGAAGCCGGAGGGACGTATTCATTTTGCGGGAGCTTATGCAGATAATCTTAACTGGGGTACGGAGGCGGCCACCAGGTCCGCAAACAGGGTCGCAAACGACATAGACAAGGCTTGACTATTTAATTGCCGATATGAGAATGATAAAGTGCAAATTATTTTTTACAATGGGTTGTATCGTCCTTAATTGTTGTTTAATATTATCATTTGTACCAGCTAACAGAAAGCTGGAAAATACTGCGCCGGAAGTAGTGATTGTTAAGCCATCAGATAGTGACCGGTTTCTTTGGAATACAATTATTCAATATAAAATTGCGATAAAAGATAAGGAAGACGGCGAATCTGAATATGATGAAATAGATCCGAAAGAGGTTTTACTGGAAGTGTGCTACCTGCCGGATGCTGCGAGTGCAAAAATCTACGCAGACAAAAAAAGAAACGCCAAAGAAGATAACGGATTAACGATGATAAGACGATCAGATTGCTTTTCCTGTCATGCATCTAAAAGTAAATTGATAGGGCCATCGTTTGAATTGATTGCAAAACGATACCTGATGAACGACAATTTGATTGAACGGCTTGCAAAAAATATTACTAACGGAAGTACCGGCACCTGGGGAAATACCGCGATGCCTGCACATAAAGCGATTGAGGTAAGCGACGCGAGACAAATGGTGAAGTGGATTCTCAATAACGGAGGTAACAGCAATTCTACGTTGTATCCGGGAATCGAGGGCGCATTCAAAGCAGCTGAAAAGCCTCTTGCCGGCTCCGGTAATATGATGATGGTTTTAACAGCAAGTTATACCGATCATGGAGATAAGGCGACCAGGCAAAATAATAAATATGGACAGTACTCTGTATCCTTAAAACCTGCCAACTGAATAGTTCTAAATAAAAAGGGAGATATTTAACTTATGGGAAAAGTAACTGATGTTGCGGCACAAACCGGGTCTCGCAAAGAATCGCTGCCAATTAACTCATCCATAAACAGGGTGGAATCTGTGGACGTTTACCGCGGCTTTGTAATGTTACTGATGATGGCCGAGGTATTGAATTTTTCCAGGGTGTCTCAGTCTTTGCCAGATAGCAGTTTCTGGCGTTTTTTATCGTTTCATCAAGGCCATGTAGAATGGACCTGGCTTTCATTGCATGACATGATTCAGCCTTCCTTTACCTTTTTAGTAGGAGTGGTATTGCCATATTCGATTGCCAGCAGAAAAAGCAAAGGCGCATCTTTTAAAAGCCTGATGCTCCATACTGTTAAACGTTCTATCATATTGATCTGCCTCGGGATCTTTTTACGCTCAATGGATTCCGACCAAACTTATTTTACGTTTGAAGATACGCTCAGTCAAATTGGTTTGGGCTATACATTTTTAGTGCTCTTAGGATTTTCTTCCCAACGCACACAAATCATAGCGCTCATTGTTATTTTAGTTGGCTACTGGCTGGCCTTTGCACTATATCCTTTACCTGATAGCTCTTTCGATTATGCCACTGCGGGCGTTGCGGCCAATTGGGAACACAACCTTCATGGCTTTGCGGCGCACTGGAATAAAAACACCAACCTGGCATGGGCATTTGATAAATGGTTCTTAAATCTCTTTCCGAGAGAATCCCCTTTCACCAATAACGGGGGAGGCTATTCTACGCTGAGCTTTATACCAACCCTTGGTACCATGATCCTTGGCTTGTTTGCGGGCAATATATTGACCTCAGCCAAAGTCAAAAAAGAAAAAGTAAGACTTTTTATCATTACCGGTTTGTGTCTTGTTGTTGCAGGCGTACTGTTGCATATAACGGGTATCAATCCCATAGTGAAACGTATCTGGACGCCAGCCTGGACAATTTTTAGCGGCGGGATCTGTTTCCTGTTCCTTGCATTTTTTTATGGATTGGTTGATGTAGCCGGGAAAAAGAAATGGTCTTACTTTTTGATGGTGATCGGCGCCAATTCCATTGCAGCCTATGTATTTGCCGATGGAGGATTAAGATCATTACTTCATAGGTCGCTTTATATTCACCTGGGGCAAAATTTTGATAAACTGTTCGGAGCACCCTACGCTCCGTTGGTTAGTGGTGCATTTACTTTATTGCTGCTGTGGCTGATCTTAAACTGGATGTTTAAGAAAAAAATATTTATACGAATTTAGGATTCTTTTGATACAGAGACATTTACCATTCATTAAAAACGTTCAGCAACTCTTTTGTTTAATATAAATAATCTTGTCATGAAAATTAATCGGAGCATAATACTTTTAGTTTTGTATACTGTATGTTCGTTATTTCAAAATTGTAACACAACTCCTAAAAAAGATACTACCAGTGAAACTATTGCCTCACCAAAGTCGGATTTTTATACAGCAGCAGACTTTGACAAAGTAGAAAAATACGATACACATGTTCATATCAATGTGCTTGATTCAACATTTGTTAACCAGGCAAAAAAAGATAACTTCCGGCTGCTAACCGTGAATGTAAATTCCGGTATGGCGGTTGAGGAGCAGCAGGCGGTGGCTCTGAAGCTTGTAAAGGAATTCCCTGACAGGTTACACTTTGCAACCACATTCAATTTAAACAACTGGGGCTCCGAAAAATGGCTTCCTCAAACAATAGCTTATCTAAAAGAGTCTTTTGACCACGGAGCGATCGCTGTGAAAATCTGGAAAAATATCGGGATGGAATTGAAAGACGAAAATGGCAAATGGGTGATGATTGATGATTCAAGGTTCGACTCGGTATTGAATTTTATTGAAAGAAAAAATATTACGGTACTCGGTCATTTGGGTGAACCACGCAACGCCTGGCTGGCGACAGACAGCATGACGATCAAAGGCGACAAACAATATTTTACGGAGCATCCACAATACCACCAGTTCCTGCACAAAGAAAATCCCTCCTATGAGGATCAGATTAATGCACGGGACAATATGCTTAAAAAACATCCGAACCTTAGGTTTGTTGGTGCTCATTTAGGAAGCCTCGAATGGAATGTCGATGAGCTTGCCAAACGCCTTGATCAGTTCCCCAACATGGCAGTTGATATGGCTGCAAGAATTCCTCACCTGCAGGTTCAGTCTGTTAAAAACTGGCAGAAGGTACACGACTTTATGATCAAATATCAGGACAGGTTCGTCTATGCTACTGATCATGGTGTATATCCAAAATCAAATTTTGAGGCAGTCAATAAAGAAGCGCATGATGTTAGAATAAGTGACTGGAAATTCTTTGTAACCGATGAAGAAATGACAGTGCCTGATTTTACTGAGAAATTTAAAGGTTTAAAGCTGCCAAAAGAAGTTGTTGATAAGATATATCGTACCAATGCAGAAAAATGGTTCCCGGGCATTAGTACTTTCAAGAAAAAAACTTCAGCATAGTAAAAATTCAGTGAAACAGAAATTTCAGTATAATAACTATTTCAGTGTAACAGAAATTTCAGCATAATAACAATTTTATCATATATAAGTCTTACAAACAATGAAAAATAATCGAAGGCTTTTTTTAAAGATGGCTGGCCTTTCAGGTTTTAGCGTAGCAGGCGGCGGAATATTCAGGGGATTTGGCTCAGTGCCGCAGGGCAATGATCTATTGACATCCGGGAATACAGGTCTTGGAAAACAATTGTTTAACATGAGCGGCTATGCTGCACCGAAATTAGATACTGTTCGGATAGGTTTTATCGGCCTTGGTCAGCGTGGCCCTGAGCACTTGAGCAATACTTCAAAATTAGAAGGTGTTGAAATCAAAGCACTATGTGATATCAGGAATGAAAGTGTGCTGTCTGCAAAAAAAGTACTGGCCGGCACTGCTCATAATCCTGCTATCTATTCAGGCAGTAAAGATGCCTGGAAAAAGGTATGTGATGATAAAAATATTGATTTAGTGTTCATTGCCACACCCTGGGATCTGCATACACCTATGGCCGTATATGCAATGGAGCATGGTAAACATGTATGTATAGAGGTTCCGGCGGCGGTTACGGTGGAAGAATGCTGGAAGCTGGTGGAGACATCAGAGCGTACACGGAAGCACTGTATGATGCTGGAAAACTGCTGCTATGATTTTTTTGAACTGCTTACATTAAACATGGCAAGACAGGGATACTTCGGCGAAATTGTACATGGTGAAGGCGCTTATATTCATAACCTGCTGGGGCTAAATTTTAAGAAGTCAGGTTACTATGATATGTGGCGTTTAAAAGAAAATATGACGCGGAATGGAAATCTGTATCCTACACATGGTTTGGGTCCAATATGCCAGCTAATGGATATTAACAGGGGCGATAAAATGGATTACCTGGTGTCTTTGTCGGGCAAAGATTTTTCGATGGAAAAGAAGGCCGGAGAGCTTGCAGCAAAAGATATTTTTTTCAAGCCATTCACAAACCATAAGTATCGGGGCAATATGAATACAACCGTTATCCATACAAATAAAGGCCGCACGATAATGATACAGCATGATGTTAGTTCTCCCAACATTTATTCAAGAATTCACAAGGTCAGCGGCACAAAAGGTTCTGCATTAAAATACCCGGATCCAGCCAGAATCTCTACTCCCGATGGAGAAAATTGGGTATCGGAAGAACAAATGAAAGTACTTGAAAAGCAATATGAGCCCGCCATTGTAAAAAAGATTGGCGAACTCGCAAAAGAAGTTGGCGGCCACGGGGGCATGGATTTTTTAATGGATTGGCGCACGATAGATTGTCTCCGCAATGGATTGCCGCTGGACCAGGATGTGTATGACGCTGCTCTCTGGAGTGCCGTCGCACCCTTAAGTGAAAAGTCTGTAGCAAGTCGTGCCACTTCAGTTGATGTACCTGATTTTACGAATGGTTCATGGAAAACGAATAAGCCAATTGATATAACGCTGGAGAAGGGAGGAACGACAAAAGCGAAAGCATGACCTGTTCAGCCGCTGGTTATCGCGGATCATGCGAAGTACATCAGCTGACGGAAAGGTAATAAAAGGACCTGTAAAAATATCGATTCAGGTTCCATTGGACCGGTTGCCCTATTTTCAAAAAGTTGAATAAACGGATTACTTTAGTTTTGCTATTACTAAATTGCCGGTCGCTTTGCCCATGGCCTTACCTGTATTCAATGAATTTAAAAAATGTATTCCGCCATACAGCCTGCTTATGCTTGCCTGGTCGGATGCTTCATAAAAGGAATTGAATTTTCTGATGGGTCTTCCATAAGGCACTTCTGTTGAATCAAGAAAAGAATAATTATCGCCCACTATTTTTGTTAGCACCTCAGCGGCACTTGCAGATGCAGTGCTGTGTCCACCTGGGTACTCTGGAAATGGCGGAGTTTGAATCAATGGCTGCCAGTCTTTATCAATATGTTTGTTAATAAAAGTTTCAGGCCTTACATAGTTGTATTGGTATTTGGCTTCCCAGCAGGAAATGAAAGCATCAAATAATGCAATGGCCGTCTTTGAAATTAGCGAAGCTGTTTTTATCGCGTTATAATTTTCTTTCTCAGCAACCGCGCCGGCAATATGCACCCAATGGCCCGGTGGTGAATTTTTTTGGAGAAAGTATGTAATGTGGCCATCCGTAACAGAGGTGTTTGGGTTATCGTCCCAATACCACGCAGTAGCTGAATCACCGGCATTTGGTTTTACAATCGCAATATATACGCCGTAAGCTTCTTTATAAAACGCAGAGCCTTTCGCAGTATCATAAGGAATGGGTGCATCCGGCCTGAATTGTGAAGCGGAATCCATTACCAATGGCCTTACTCTGCTCCAGTTATTTTCAACTGCATCCATATAATCGGGTTGCGTAGGGATCCATCTTCCCGGCTGCTGGCTTACAATATAGCCTCCGTAAGATGTTCGTTGAAGATAACCATCCTTACTTGCCCAGGCAAGTATATGCTGGCCTACAGCACGGCCGTAAGAAACTGAACTATCTAATAGTTCTTTGCTGATACCAATGCTGTCTAACTGTTGCAGGTATTCCTTTTCCCGTTCTTTCAATGCATTACCGTTAAACACAAGCTTCTGCCCAACGGTCATAAATGCAATAATGCTTGACACCGGGTAACAATATTCTTTATTCTTATCAGGGTTCGGCAAGGCCTTCAAGCCGTTTAATTTTCCTGCATAAGATTTATAACCCGGGTTCGCAGGAAGTAAAGCTTCATATGCCGCAATATTGGTGTAAGCATAAATGCGGCTGCATACCGGCGGAGAGAAAATGTCCGTCATTATAACATAAGTAAGTTTTCTATTCCATTCAGGGAGTTGATTTTTACAAAATTGTTCAATGCCTGCATTGTTTGATTTTTGTTTGCAGGAAGAAACAAAAATTATTATCATTAGTAAACCTGCAATCTTTTTCATTTCTCTGTTTATTTTGGGTTTGTAGCTACTTGTTTCTTATTTCCCCTGTTATCATAAAAAACAACAGACGATACCAATGAGCTGTTGTAACTGAATACCCGCGATGAATTCGATAAATATGTATTGCCCCAGTAAAACTCCTGCCTGTATGTCTTTCCATCCTTTTTCTGAACAATGACGTATTGATCATCTTTACCTGGTGCGACAAAAGACACGCTGTTGGCTGCAAACGCATAAGTTTTCAAATCACCATTGTTATTTGCTGATAGAATGACGGCACTATTGGCTGATATTGGTAATGCAGCAATTCCTTTGCTGTCACCATCTGCTTTAAACCCGCTTGTGCCTGAGCCAATGGGTTTAAAGTTTCCTTTACCGTTGCCTGTAAGCAATATCCCCGACATTGCATCGTAAGCACCTGTTGACACTTCGGTGGAATAAGAGTTGCCCGTTATCAATACATCTGTATGCCCATCATTATTATAGTCTCCTGTCAGCATACCAAATATTGGAGCAAACTGGCATTCAAGCGGCAAGGCCTTTCTTTCAAATTTCCCGTTTCCTTTGTTTTCTAAATAACTGCTTTCAAAACATTCGCTTTTGACAATCAATGCATCGCTTAGTTCCTCCGTGGTGAATGACTCTTCAATAGTAACGGATGCGAAATCTTTGTACGATTGGAATCGCCCCCTCATAGCCGCGACTTGCTTTATCATTTCATCCCGGGTGTGATAGATATAATTTTTGCCATCCACATAGTAACACATAACCGGGTCAAGCCTTCCGTTTTTATCGAAATCTTTTGCATAAATACAAAGTGGTTCGTTTGTACTTGCTCTATGCCGCGTATTTAATCCCAGATTTCCGATTATATAATCTATATCGCCGTCTTCATCAAAATCAGCGGCAGCAATACTGTTCCACCAGCCCTGTGAATGGTCAATTCTGGTTGACGAGTTGACTGCCAGTTTTCCCTTTTCATTTTTTATAAATGTAATGGGCATGAATTCTCCCACCAGCATTAAGTCAACCCAGCCATCGTTATCATAATCTGACCAAAGTGCAGAAGTAACCATTCCTATTTTCCCCTGCCCGGGTAATTCGGTTGCAGATGCATCCGAAAATTTGCCCGCATCATTTTTTAATAAATAGCTTTTCGCTGCCAGCGGATAACTACCTGGAACCACCCTTCCACCGATAAATAAATCCAGATCTCCATCTTTATCATAATCACAGGCCACTACACAAGAACCACTTGCTTTTGATTCTGGCAATGCATCCGGCTTATAGGCAAAATTCCCTTTGCCATCATTAAAATACAACCGGTCCTGTTGCATAACAGTACCCTCTGTGTTTTCTGAGCCACCACTTACCACATACAAATCAACGTCGTTATCATTATCTGCATCAAACAATAACACGCCCATGTCTTCATACAAAGTATCTTTCTTCAATTTCCTTTCAGAAAAATTCCCACTATTGTTTTGAATAAAGAAGCTTCCGTAATTTCCTGAAGCAGCGCCTATATAGAAATCTTCTTTGCCATCACCGTTTATATCACCTGTTGCGATCCCGGGGCCGTTCCTCGAATGCATGTGCGGCAACAGCGGCTGGATTTTAAAATCGACAAATTCATTTTCGGTATGGTGATAATTTAATCGGTTCTTCCCGGCAATATTTGTGAATAGGGGAGAAGAATTATTTTTTTTAATAGTATCGTCCATCCTGGTTGTAGCTGTATATGCAATATTTACAACCTGGTTTGCTTTTACATTAATTTCTTTCTGCTGTGCCCTGTCAGGCCAGATAATTTTTATGCTGTCTGCGACCGTATTTTTTCCGATACCAAAATGCAATACGGGCTCCATGGATGATTCATATCCACGATAAGGATTTAATTCCTGCATTTGCATCTGTCCTTTTGTAAATACGTATACCTTCGAACCAATTGCATCTGTATTCGGTTGCCTGCCCTTTAATTTTATGGAGAGATAGTTATTCTTCAATAACTCATTTGCATTATTTTTAAAAACTTTGGCTTTGCTGTTAAACACATTGATGATCAATTCAACGTCTCCATCGTTATCCAAATCGGCATAACAGGCGCCATTGGAAAAACCCGGTTCATTAAATCCCCAATCGGTGGAGCGTTTGGTGAATGTGAGGTCATTGTTATTTTCAAATAAATAATCCTGCAAAGGGACATTTGGCAATGCTTTTACAGCCTTCAATTTTTCTGCTCTCTTTGCAGATTGACTACCCATGGGGTTATTTAGCTTTGCCTGGTAATGAATATAATCCTGGTCGCCGAGGTCACGGTAAAATCCATTTGTAACCATTAGATCTTTGTCGCCATCATTATCATAATCTGCAAATAAAGTTGCCCAACTCCAATCGGTACTGCTAACGTGTGAAAGAAAAGCAATGTCGCTGAATGTCCCGTCTCCGTTATTTAATTGCAAGGCATTACGGGTGTATTGTGGTTCGTATCCTTTTTGCAGCAACAACTGAAATTTATCATAACCGGCGGCCGGAATAATCATTTTCTTCCTGTAATTATCTTCGGGCAACATGTCAAGTGTATAAATATCAGGGAGGCCGTCATTATTAAAATCAGCCACATCGTTACCCATTGAAGCAAAGCTGGTATGCTTTAAACATTCGTGTATTTTATCGCTGAATGTTCCGTTGCCATTGTTGATGTACAAAATATCACTCGTCAAAAAATCATTGGACACATATATATCGGGCCATCCATCGTTGTTTACATCGCTGATGGCAGCGCCCAGACTATATCCTTCCTGTAAGATGCCTGCTTCTTTGGATACATCTGTAAATGTTTGATTGCCATTGTTGCGATACAAAATATCTGTGCCCGGAGATTCGCCGTTCTGTTGAATTTCAGTGACGGTGTTTACATTACTTACCCTGTCATCGGCAGGATTGGTAATTAGAAATAAATCGAGGTCGCCATCTTTATCATAATCAAAGAAAGAGGCATTCATCGTTAACCTTGTATCGGCAATTCCAAATTTTGCCGCCTCTTCGGTAAAAGTTCCGTTTTTGTTATTGATGTAGAGCAAATTTGCGGTGTTGCCAAACTTGGGACTGCCAGCTACATTGACATAAATATCCAGCCAGCCATCCTGGTTGATGTCCACCATTGAAACCCCCGTACACCATCGGTTTGTTATTAAAGCAGCTTTTTCTGTTACATCTTCAAATTCAAAATTGCCCTTATTCAAGTACAATCTGCCGGAATTTTTATTGCCACTGAAATATAAATCTACCAAACCATCATTGTTTACATCACCTGCTGCAACACCAGCACCGGTATAAATATTCATGTAGTCAAGTACATTGTACTTTTCGTTCTCTTCCACTTTGTTGACAAAATCTATTCCGGTTTGTGAAGAAGGCAATGATTCGAACAACGTTTTTTTGTGCGAACAGGAAACGGACCCTGTGACAATCAGGAACAGTAATACTTTGTAACGGATACACATCATAATTTCACTTCCCGTTTATTTCCTTTGTTATCGTAAATCATTACCGACTTTGTTCCTACTGCAACATTCAGCCTTCTGCTGCTCTGTGATAAATAAGAATTTCCAAAGTGAAATTCCTCTTTATACGTTTTATCATTTTTATTGGTGATGACAGCATACACATCTGCATCATTTAGTGGAATTTGCCTCGTTTGCCCGTTAACACGATAGCTTTTTAGAGATCCTGAGTTACTGCTTACAAGCAACAACCTGCTTCCATCAGCAGACTGAATACAGCTGATAGCTTTGTTATCAGTGGCGGTGTTGAATTCAGTCCTGTCTGCAACAAAACTGCCTTTGCCGTTCCCTTTCAATATCAGCATACCTTGCGCATCATTACGGCCCGCCTGCACTTCAGGGGAGTAAGAGTTTCCTACACAGACCACATCAAGGTTGCCATCATTATCAATGTCAGTACAAAGCATTCCATAGATTGGCGACAATTGTGCTTCTATAGGCAATGCATGTATTTCGAATTTTCCCGCTCCTTTGTTTTCGATATATGTACTGGAAAATGTCTGGCACTTCAATACCAAGGCATCTGCAATCTCATCTTTTAAAAAAGCATTTTTGAAACTTACTTCTGCCCAGGTTGTATAATCGGTAAACCTTCCTTTCATTGCCGTCATTTGTAAATTGATATCGTCCCTTGCATGAACGATGTATTCAGTTCCATCACTGTAATGGCAAAGAATGGGGTCAATTCTTCCGTTTTTGTCATAATCTTTTGCATATACATTAACCGGTTCTGCAACACTTGCTTTAAGCCAGTTATTCAAACCTAAGTTTCCGGCAATAAAATCCATATCACCATCATTATCAAAATCGCCCGCAACCAAACTGTTCCACCAGCCATGTGAGTTGTTTATGGTAAGAGTGGAGTTCTTTATAAGTTTGCCTTTTTCATTTTTGATGAAACTGATCGGCATAAATTCTCCTGCGACAACCAAATCAATCCAGCCATCATTATCAAAATCTGTCCACAATGCCGCAGTCACCATTCCCATGTTTCCCTGTTGTGGTAACTCAGCTGCACTTACATCTGTAAACTTTGCAGTACTATTTGAAACATCATTTCTCAATAAAAAGCTTTTTGGCGAAATTGGATATTCACCGGGGCTTACCCGGCCGCAAATAAATATATCAAGGTCGCCATCTTTATCATAATCAGCAGCAGTAACACTTGCACCACTGTTATTCATAGCAGGGAGTACATTCACAGACAAGGAAAAATTTCCTTTTCCATCATTTAAATAAAGTCTGTCCTGGTAAATTGCGTTACCCTTTTTCTCAGCTGTAGTGCCCCCGCTAACTACATACAAATCCAAATCGCCATCTTTATCTGCATCAAAAAATATAGCGCCCATATCATCCGCATGATTGTCGTGAGGAAGAGATCGCTGTAAAAATTTTCCACTCTTTAGCTGAATGAAAACAGCACCATCCAAACCTGCTGCTGCACCTATGAAGAGATCATCCAAACCATCCCCGTTAATATCGCCTGCTGCAAGCCCAGGCCCATCATGTGAGCACGTGTGCTGCAGAATTGGCTGTGCCTTAAAATCAATGTAATCGTCTTCCTTGTGCACGTAATTTAATCCCAAAGAAGAATCAACCTCTGACAGCAGTGATGGTTTTGTAACACCACCAACTTGTGCTTCAGCCGATATTGCATTTTTATAATCGAGCACCAGCTTTTGGTTTGGCGATGGCTTAGTTACAAGTTCTGTTTTACCATCAGGCCATAAAACCTTGATGCTGTCAATGGCCATATCTGTTAATCCAAAATGAACCATTGCCGGTACGCTTGACAAATATCCTCTTACCGGTGCACAATAACCATACTGCATTATTCCATTCTGCCATAACCATACTTTAGTTTCCAGTCCGTCACGGTTACCTTTCGGCCCTTTGAATTTTATTTCCATCCAATTTGCTGATGGATTCAGTTTATTGGTTTGATTTTCGTATACAGCCGCTGGCTCATCAATATTATTTATGATAAGGTCAAGGTCGCCATCATTGTCGAGATCGCCGTAGGCAGCGCCGTTGGAATAAGACGGTTTGTCCAAACCCCAATTTTTTGAAACATCAGAAAAAGAAAGGTCATGATTATTCTTAAAAATATAATTGTGTACATGGACGCCGGGATAACTTTGCAGCATCTTTAATCTTTCTTTCCGGTTGGCCTCGGGAGTGCCCATAAACAAAGCCCGTTTACCATACATGATAAAATCAAGATTGGTTATATCAGATTTATAACCGTTTGCAACAAAAAGATCTTTCCAGCCATCATTATCAAAATCAGCGAACAAAGGGGCCCAGCTCCATTCAGTAGCATTGATACCCGATACCTGTGCAATTTCGCTAAAGGATCCGTCGCCATTATTCAACTGCAACGTATTCCGGACATATTGCGGTGTATAACCAAGATTCACTGAATTATTAAATTCGTCGTAGCGGTTACCCGCAGCCGTAAGTTTCCATCTTTTGTTGTCCGGGGGAAGCATATCGACCGTTACAATATCGTCATTGCCATCATTATTAAAATCTGCCACATCATTCCCCATTGCATTGTAAGTTTGATGCCGAAAATATTGTTGGGCTTTATTAGTGAATGTGCCGTCATGATTATTTATCCAAACCAAATCGTTGGTAAGAAAATCGTTCGACACGTATACATCAGGCCAGTTATCTTTATTTATGTCGCAAACGGCCAACCCTAATCCAAAGCCCTCTATTGTAATACCAGCTCCTTCCGAGACATCCGTAAATTGCAAATTACCATCATTACGGAAAAGTTTGTCAGTGGTTGACGATGTTTCGATTTTAGACTTCATTTCCCGGGCATTATTTCGATTGTACCTTACAAAGGAATTACGCAGAAGATACATATCTAAGTCTCCATCTTTATCATAATCGAAAAAGGCAGCTTGCACATCGTAGCCATCATCATCAAGTGCCATTTTTGCTGCGGATTCTGTAAATGTGTTGTTGCCATTGTTGATGAAGAAGTAGTTATGCCTTTGTGAAGCCGGAGTGTTTTTATTTCCTGATTTACAAATATAAAAATCCTGGTAACCATCCTGGTTAATATCTACTACAGCTATACCATAACACCAGCCTTCCGTTTTTATTCCGCTTTTTTCAGTAATATCTTCAAACTTTAAATTGCCTTTGTTGAGATAAAGCCTTGCGGGTACCATATTGCCGGTAAATAAAATATCCTGCAGCCCGTCATTATTAACATCATATAACGCAACACCGGCACCATTGAACATGTATTCAAAATCCAACACAGTAAGGGAATCGGAGTAGGCAAGTTTATTATTAAAGTCCACGCCACTTTCAGATGGATTTACTTCCCGGAAAACTGTATTGTGTTTTTTACAGGCTGAAACAGAAAAAAGTATTATAATCAAACCCACTATCTTAATTCTTAAACACATAAGCATTTTTGATTTGCCAATGGCATCAACCATGTGTACCCTTTGACATTAATACTATATTGTCATCCTAAAAAAGAATGACCTGTTGAGCAAACTAAAAGCAACAGGCAGATCGATAACTGGCTGTTGCTTGCTATTGAAAATGAACTATAAGTGTAGTGGCGGGTATTCGCGCTGTTACGGATTTTGTATCAGGCCGCCGTGGTTCCTGTCAATTTCATCCTGGGGGAATGGGAATGGTTTAGCACCTCCGATATTCCAGCGGATCATATCAAAATACCTGGCTGGCTCAAAACAAAGTTCTTTTTGTTTTTCTTTTTGCAGCTGGGCCAGAGTAACTCCTGCCAAGGCAGTCAAACCAGCCCTTTGCCTTGTTGCGTTTACACAAGCATTGGCAGTTTGATAAATACTTCCGCCTTTAGGTGTACCGCCACTTAACAGGGCCTCAGCATGCAATAGCAACAATTCCGAATACCTGAAAAAGCGTTCATTATTAAAGCTAACACCTTGTCTATAATAGGCAGGGTCAGCATTTTTGCTGCCTAGATATTTTTTTATGGCAAGTCCTGTAGGAGAAAGCGATGTAGTACCAGTGAGCGCCGTTGTAAACACGCCTGATATCATTGTATTTGATCCTGTTGCATAGACGGTATAATTTTCACCCTCCTTATGGTACAAGGATACATCGAGTCTTTTGTCGCCCGGTTCTTCATCAAACAAGGCTTTTAATTTCCTGGTGGGTACAAACCAGCGATTCGCCCCGGCATCTGTAAGTGCAACAAAGAACGATTGGCGAGATGTGCCCTGGGTAGATTTAAAGTCTTCATTCCCGTTATCGTCCAGTATCCAACTGTTATCGTCGGAGTAAGGTCCGCCAAACTGTACTTCAAATATAGATTCATTGCTGTTTTCGTTTGTTACAGCAAAGTTATCGTCATAGTCGGGTAACAACTGATAACCGGCATTTTTTTCAACATCTTCAAAAGCCACTATGGCATCATTCCATTTTGCCATCCAAACATTCACTTTTCCTTCATAAGCCCGTGCTGTCCATTTGGTAGCCCGGCCTGTATTAGCGGCATCCCATGATGCTGGTAAATCTAACGCCGCTGCCTTGAAATCATCCAGACTAGCCTGCAAAAGTGCTGTTGGGTCGCTATTTTTAAAAGTTTGCTGAAGCTTTTTAGCTGTTTCCGTTACCAACGGGGCTGTTTTCCACATTTGAGCCGCCAAAAAATGAAAGAAACCTCTTATAAATTTTGCCTCTGCAACAACTGCCTTTTTCTCGTCGTCCGTAAGATTGTTTCTGCCATTATCAACCTGCTCCAACAAAATATTGGCCCTGTTTATTCCTTCGTAGGTTTCGGCATATACCGTGTAAATAAACCGGTTATTTGGTCTTGAGTTTAGCGCGTCTACGTCTATTACCTCAGCGTCCGTATTATTCTGAGAAGTATTAAATTCAGCATCGTCACTTGCTATCATGCTTGTTACCCAAAAAGAGCCGGCCCCGTTATGTCCACCAAAACTGGTTGCACTGTTAACTTGCCATAGATCCTGCATGGAGGAGTAGGCCGCATAGATACCTCCCTCGAAATCCCCTTTTTTAGTGAAGAAAGTGGAGGTGGTTGTTTTATCCAATGGTGTTAAATCGAGTTTATTGCAGGACTCAATAATCGCTGCGGTTCCTATAGCAATAGAAATCACCAGTAGGAACCTTTTATAAAATGACTTTTTCATTATAGTGTTTTTGGTCATGTAGTTAATTCGTACACCTTAAAAGTTAATTTGCCATCCTAACTGTACCATTCTTGGTTGCGGGGAACTACCGTTATCATACCCATTCAAAAACTGGTTTTCTCCACCGGCAAAACTTTGTTGCCTGGTAACTTCCGGATCATACCCTTTATAGTTGGTTATTGTAAAAAGGTTTGATACACCCACATAAAACCGGGCGTAAGAAATAACTCCATTAGTTACACTGCTGATTGATTTTATGTTGTAACCTAATTGCAGGTTTTTTACCCGGAGAAAGGCCGCATTTTCTAAAAACCGATCATTAAATCCAGTGTTGGTATTATATCCGCTATTGGCACGGGGAATGGAATTGCTCTTATTAGTGGGCGTCCACCGCTCTAACACAGCAACACTTTGATTGCTTGACCCGGTCATACTTTCGAGACCTGCACGGGGACCGTCATAAACCGTATAGTCACCCACCCCCTGGAACACAATCGACAAATCAAACAACCGATAATCAGCACCTAAAGTGACTCCATAAAAGAATTTAGGAATAGGGCTGCCTAAATAAGTTCTATCCGCATCGGTCAGTTTTTTATCTCCATCAGTATCTACAAATCTTATATCTCCGGCTTCTGCGCCAACGTATCCTTCAGTAGTGGGTACTTCAGCATCAGTCTGGTAAATGCCTTCGGTTTTATACCCGAAAAAATAACCTAGTGGCCTGCCCACTGAGATTCGTTTATCGTTGAGCTGAATATAATCAATGCCTTCAGGGAGCTTTGTAAATTCATTTTTTACGAGGGTGAAATTAGCACCGATATTGTAGCCAAAGTCGCCGACTTTGTCCCTATAATTTGCAGTAAACTCAAACCCCTTGTTGGTTAAAGTGCCTGAGTTTAAATCAGCAAACTGGTAAAACCCGGTGGTCAACGCTACTGGAATGCTTATCAACAAATCCTTTGTTGTCCTGCTGAAAAAATCAATAGAGCCACTTAGCTTGTAATTAAGCATGGAAAAGTCAACGCCGATATTTGCCTGGATGGCTGTTTCCCATTTTAAGTCCGGGTTAGCAAACAATACAGGTGCATAACCGGTGACGATGGCCTGGTTTCCTCTGCCGACTACGTACTTAACATAGCTGCTGAGCGCAGGTAGATAGGAGAAATTAGTGCCTGTAAACTGGTTGCCAGACTGACCCCACCCAGCCCTGACTTTTAAATCGTTGAAGAGCTTTGAATCTTTCATAAATTTCTCCTGGCTAAGTCTCCATCCAAGGGAAAAGGATGGGAAATAGCCTGTGTTGTTTTCTTTAGCAAACCGGGATGACTTATCCTGCCTTATTGTAGCTGTTAGCAAGTATCGGTCGTCATATGAATAAAACAAGCGGGCCAGTTTACCCTGGATATTCCAATGATCGGCAGTTTCTGAAGATCCAAAAGCGTCTGCTCCACCTGCTAAGCCTAGAGAAGGGTTAAACAAGCCGTTGGCTTGTACCCTTAACCTACGGTGCAGATAACTGGTTTGCTCGTACCCGATTAAAGCAGTGAGTCTGTTTTTGCCGAAAGTTTTGTCGTAGTTAAGCGTATGCGTCAAAGTTAACGTTGATTCTTTTGGCTGCTCATTTACTACCAGCGAGGTTCTTGGGGCGCCATTGTCGGCAAAATCAATCGCATTCTGATAAAATATACCTGTTGCTTCGTTGTAGTCAAGACCTATGCTGGCTCTATACTTCAGACCTTTTATAGGTTCGACTTCTCCATACAGGTTTCCTAATATTTTATTATGTTGCAATTTGGTATAACCGGCCTCGGGATCGTTTTGCCAAAGTAGGTTTTGAGCAGCCGCGCCGCCCGTATTAGCAGTACTTGATGGGTTATATTCTCCTGTTGCCGTATAGGGCTGAAAAAAAGGAGCATTTGTAGTCGCAATAGATCCGGAATTTAAGGTTTCCTCTGACTGCACCTGCCTTTCAGTTCTACTTAATAAAAGAGACTCTCCGAATTTCAGGTATTTTCCAATTTTTACATCTGTAGTGGCTTTAGCAGAATACCTGGTGAAGTCCTGTGCTATCTGGATGCCCTCCTGTTTAAAATACCCTCCCCCAAAACTATAAGTGGCATTTTGATTTCCACCGGATATAGACAGGTTATGAGTGGTTGCAAGGCCGGTTTTATACACCAAATCCTGCCAATCAACGGTAGGGTTTCCCGCAAAAGCTGAATAATCATTACCCATTCCTTCTGCTTGAAATTTGATATACTGTTCAGTATCCAGCACGTCGAACAATTTGTTCTTCGGCACAGCCTGCATACCAACGTATCCATCATAAGTAAGCAGGGCGGTACCTGCTTTGCCCCGTTTAGTAGTTACCAGAATAACCCCGTTATTTGCACGGGCACCATATATCGCGGTAGCGGAGGCATCTTTTAATACGTCAATGCTTTCAATATCGCTTGGGTTAATACCAGATAAAGGATTCGATTCCGTTCCACTGTTTGTGTTCACTGTTATGGTACTTGTATTTGTTGCAACAGGTACCCCATCAATAACCCAAAGCGGTTGGTTATTCCCGGCCGTACCAATTCCACGTATGCGCACTTCAATGGGAGCGCCCGGGTCTCCGCTACGATTTGTGATATTAACGCCTGCCATACGGCCGGCCAAAATCTGATCTGGGCTGGTAAAAGGCTTATTAGCGAAATCTTTTCTCGAAATGGATCCAACAGCGCCGGTTAAATCTGCTTTTCGCTGAGTTCCATAGCCAATTACTACAACCTCCTCCATAGCCCGTTTCCTTTCATCAGGCACTAATTTTACAGCGTCTTCAAGTTTTGCTGCACTGATTTCGATTGTTGTATAGCCGGAAAAAGAAATCACCAAAACAGCATTTGGGTTGGAAACCAGGATCGAAAAAGAACCGGCCTCATCTGTGTTCGTGCCGGTGTTGGAGCCTTTTACAACAACACTGGCGCCATTTAAGGCGTTCCCATTTTCATCTGTAACTTTTCCTGTCACTTTTCTCTCTTGAGCAGTCGAAGCTAATGGAGTCAAAATAATTGCTGCAAGAACCGAGACAAGCAGAAGTAATCGCAGTTTGAATTTGGCTTTCATAAAAGCTTTGGTTTAGTTTTGGTGATTATATCTGTTTTATTAAATACCTAACTGCAATTCTAATCCACTGAGATTTTCCGGAATCAGCGTTCATCCTGAAATTCTATCTCTTAAAACTAACGTCACAATTGTTGTGGCCGGCAAACTCTCCGGACATCGTCTCCAAAAGGCCTGCAGGTTTCAAACAATTATCTGAAATAACCTGATATATTAACAATTTAAATGGTTTTTGGATCTTATCCCAATATTTATGCATATTTCAAACTTAAAGTTCAAGAACGTCAGTCCTATTGCAATTAATCATCACGCTAGCATGGAAGCAAGTGGCGTGGGTTGACGAACCTTATATCAATCAGCAAAAGGGCTCGATCGGATCGGTTCAATAAGCAAAAGGGTAGGTTACGCTGGGGAGTTTTTCGTTTTCTGGAACGAGCATTCTATTTGGAATAATTTATGGTTTGACATCCAGCACGATTATTCCACATCAGTTAGCCTGATCATACTTTTTTATCGATTTTATAAGGATTTAAAAGTAAACTTTTGCCCGCCTACAGAAACCTCTGCCATTAAGCCGCCCTTGTCTTCAGTAAAGACCGCTACTCCTTCAGTATATTTTGCATTTGCCGAAACACCTGACTTAAGCGCTACCGCAGCGATCTGGCTGCTGAATTCAAATTTATTTTCCCGGAAACGGTCCAGCGCATCTTTGGTTTCAAAAAAGATAACTTCGCGGTAAGCTTTACCGCCTACTTGTGCGCCGACTGTTGCTTGAACCATATTAGCGGTGCCGATGCTTTGTCCTTTTTCATACACAGTGCCATTTCCTCCTGCACCTCCCACAATCACTCCGCCTTTTCCTACATTAGGGAAAATAACGTAGCCGTAAGAATCTGTAAACCATTTTTTCAATCCGGGGTCAGTTTTTATAAACGCTTCTTTTGCGTTCTTGCTGTCCCCCATAATGCGCTCCTTGTTATCCTGGGCGAAAACGGATCCTGGTAAAAACGCCATTACCAGGAGTAAGAAGGATACAAAGTTGTTTTTTGCGTATTTCATAAATTTTGCTTTTTATGTATTTAGATAATCCCAATGTTTAGCGTACAAATAATTTGCCTAATTTGATCAAGTGTGGAAAAAGTCTTGTCCGTAGTCAGCCAAGACGTCATTCCCTTTGCAAGATCACATATGCAAATACATATTGCTGCTATATACGGAAACAGCGAGAATACTATTAACTTCAAGACTATGGGACTAAAACGCAAGTGAGAGTTCTTCAGGGGAAACTGACTAAAGTAAACTACAACAAGTTGGACAAAACTGATGCAGTCGCAATAATCGGAAAAAAAGATAATTTAATTAAAGCCGTCAAAAGTATAAATGAGATTTAAGGAGAAAGGTTAGCCGGAAGTGGTTTCGGCATAGTAAGTGACCCAATATTGAAAATGCAATGTTAGCGGTTGTGTATTACTTTGTCATAAAGATGTTTCAATTGAGTATCGCCAAAGCCATATATACTTTCTCTTTTCCAAAATTCTTCAAATACTTTATGAAAGTCTGTTGAAATATTTTTTATAATGTCTTCAATAACTCTTTCAGGTCTTCCTTTTGTCCCGTCTTTTGGAAAACGGTCAACTTGAGCTTTAATTACTTCTTGTAGATATGGAAAAGCAGGAGATTGATTCTCTGCAAGACGAATTAAATCTGCAAGGTCGCCACTTTTATAAGCTGTCCATAAGTCCTGCCCTAATAGTAAGTCAGTATTATTTAAAGGAACTCTGTCAGCAAAACAAATTGTAAGCTCACTTGAATTTGCTGGTCCAAAACCATTCCAAAACTGTTTACTGGTACTATCTAAATAAGAAGTATAAACAGCATAAACTTTTTTCTTAATCGACAAACTATTTATTATCGAAATAACGAACCACATATTAACCTGGCAGAATAAGTCATACTCAAACCAAAGGTTGAATTCGGAATTGTCAGGCGCGTTTATTATTTTTTCAAACTCTTTTACAACGTTTTTGTGATATTCAACTTCTGTCAATACCATATATTCAGCTCTTGAATGCCAAAAGTCATGCAGATTGTTGCCCGATAAGTTTCCATCCATAAGAGCTTCTCTGACAACAATTATATCTCCGTCAATTTTAGCTTCAGGAAAACTATAAGCAAGGGAATCTCCGTTTAGAATATTATAAACCATGATAGTGATATTTTTGTATTACCGCTAACGTAAGAGCATTCGATTGCAGGGCAATAATATTTGTCCGCCCGAAACCTATGCCGATTTAAAATTGAATGCTCAAGTTATGAACTAAAGTCAAATTATTAACGTCCGCACAACATATGCCGATACTGCGATACTGATCTAATGCTCGTTGTTCCAACGTTCTGCCCTGCTTTCCCTAACGGAGATGTTGTTGGCAGTTCTCGCAATAGAGGACTGTTGAAATAAAATAAGTAATCATAATTTATGTGTGCCGTATTTAGGATCTTTTTGTCGGGCCAAAGTTGTTGGTAGATAGGTAACAGATAATATCCTCTTAGTCTGAGGTCGAAGAGAGTTAAACGAAATTGCTACATTCTTGATGTCAACCAGGTTAGGATTTTAGAATGGTGAAAAATCGCCAGATTATCCTGAGGTTAAATGCTCAGACGTGTTTTTAGCGAATCCTGGCTAAATTCTTCAGAAACGATTTTACAGAATCTGCAACATTCCGGAGACTTTAAGGTCAAATAAGTATATCGGAAACTTTAAGGTCAAATAAGTATTCTGAAGACTTTCAGGTCAAATAGGCGAGGATATTATTTTCTTCAATCAAAAAACCACGGCATGATCGACCATTATTTAAAGTCAGGGTTTCGCAGTCTGCTGAAACAAAAGATACTGGCCGCGATTAATTTGTTTGGTCTTTCTGTAGGCATTGCCTGTTTTATACTTTTTTCATCTTATGTAATCAACGAATTCAGCTTCGATAGTTTTCATGCTAATGCAAAAAATATTTACCGTGTATATGAGTGGAGAAAACCGGCAAGCGGAAGCATGGAAAATACCGTTTCCACCGCGATGCCTTTGGGTCCCGCCCTTAAGAAAGATAATCCTGATGTGGTTGACTATGTGCGCCTGAAACTGGCTTCCAGCGAGTCAGTTCTCAAAATCGGTGACCAGGTATTCCGAGTAAAGGTCTCATACGCCGATTCTCAATTCTTTAGTTTTTTTTCATTCCCATTAGTCCAGGGCTTCGCCAGCACTGCACTAAGTGGCCTGGGTAATGTTGTGATAACAGAGAGCCTTGCAAAGCAGTTTTTTGGGGAAGGCAACGTGATAGGAAAGGAATTGCTGATAAAGGTTGAAAAAGATTTTCGCCCTTTTATTGTTAGTGCCGTGGCAAGGGATATCCCGGGAAATTCATCATTAAGCTTTGAATTGATGCTGAGTTTCGATTTTCTCCAAAGTGGTAGTTTCGGCCAACGATTTAACAACTGGTATACCACTTCTTTCAGAACTTTTATACAACTACAACCTGGAAGCAAATTTGCCAGGGATGAAAAACGACTACTCGATTTTCATACCCGCTACAACCCGCCTGAAAACGCAATAGCATTTCAAAACAATCCCCGGGTGTCATACGCACTGCAGCCATTGTTAAATATGCATACCGATGCATTGATCAATGATCCCACGTCGGTCCCCACAATTGATCCTGGTTTACTCTGGATAATTATTGCCATTGCGGGAGCTGTGCTTGTGGTCGCCTGCATTAACTTTACTACATTGGCAATTGCCCGGTCAGCGGCCCGTAGCAAAGAGATCGGCATAAGAAAAGTTATCGGAGCCGCCAGGAAACAGTTAATTTTTCAATTCATAGCCGAAGCACTGCTTCTTAGTTCTATTGCTGCGGCAAGTGGTCTTATACTTGTAATTCTCTTAAGGCCTTTTTTCGATCAAATTGCGGGTCAGGGTTCATCTCTGATATCGATTATTAATGGCAGAACAATATTCACATTGTTGATGCTGATCCCGATTTGTACACTCCTGGCTGGTAGCTATCCCGCTTTGATGGTGTCGGGGTTTCGTCCGCTTGAAGCTTTAAAGAATAAAATTCGTATCGGCGGCTCCAATTTTTTTACAAAATTCCTGGTGACCCTGCAATTCTGTCTGTCCATAGCCCTTATCACATCAACTGTTATCATGCTGCAACAGGTGATTTATATGAGATCAAAGCATCCCGGATTTGAAAAAGAAAATGTAGTGGTGGTTGACGCTATGCTGAGAGATGCAAAAAAAATATTTCCGTTATTTAAACAGCGACTTCACGGTAATAATGAAATTCTTGGGATTACTGCTGCCGAAAGTAGTATTGGCGAAGGAACCGATATCGAGCGGCATGGCTTTAAATATTTCGGGGAACAGAAGCATATTTACGAATATATGATCGACACTTCCTATCTCGATGTCCTGGGGATGAAGCTTATGGCAGGTCGGAATTTTGATGCGTCCATTTCAGATGACACTTTGAACTCAGTAATCCTTAATGAAGCTGCAGTTGCTGATTTTGGCTTTACGATCGAAAATGCTATTGGACAACAAATCAGGGGATACACCAATACTCACACACCTGTTGTGATTGGGGTAGTGAAAAACTTTAACTACCAGCCTATGAAAGAAAAAGTAATGCCGCAAATGTTCCATTGCTTTGCAAATCATAATCCCCGTGTTTTTTATGTTCGTATACGCCCTGGTCACCCGAAGCAGGCAATTGAAACCATCAAATCAACCTGGAATAGTCTTGTGCCTGATCTGCCTTTTAAATATGTTTTTCTTGACGATACCCTGGACGCATTTTATAGATCGGAAGATAGGTGGAATGCCATTATTGGTTGGGCAGCTGGTATTTCGGTTTTTCTCGCATGCCTTGGGCTTCTTGGCCTTTCTGCTGTGGCTTCAGTTAACCGGGCCCGTGAAATAGCAATAAGAAAATTGCTCGGTGCCACAGTGAGTTCAATACTCGCTATTATTTCATTCAATTTCTTAAGACTCGTGATAATTTCCCTGGTTATTGCTACACCGGTTTCCTGGTGGGTAATGCATAACTGGCTGCAGAATTATGCATATGCGATAACGATAAACGGGTTTGAATTTATTGTTACAGGAATTTTTGTGGTTTTACTCGCCGCCACTGTTATTTGCCTCTGTTCATTTAAGATAGCCGTTGCGAATCCCGTGAAAAATCTGAAGTCTGAATAACGCATTTTCAGGGGTATTTATATTCACTATTTCATCGTTGTTGATTGGACTGTTAAACGGCTTGAAATATCCCATTTTTCTAAAAGACTCCGTCACCACCATAGATAGGATTAAAGGAATGATTTCTGTTGGTACTATTTTCGTTATTTTTTTTATTCCCAGTCTAATAGTTGCCCATTGGCATTACAAATTGAAAGACAAAAAATATGAGATGAAGCAATAATCATGATCTCCGCTTTTGAAACTGGGTTGAAAGGGAAGAATGGTGGCGTGTTTTTTGAAAAAAGTGTGGGAATTTTTTTTAATTGTCCCATTTAAATAAAAGTATGGGAAATTATCTTCCTTTCACCCAGATTTTAGCGAGGCTACTATAATAATGCAATGATCAAAAAATAAAACCATATGCATGAGAAGGCCTTATTATACTAACCAATTTATTTCTATCAAAAATTCGTACCTGCCAAGAGATCCTTTAGGAGTTTGACCAGGCAATTCGCGTTTGCCGTCTGCGAATATACTTCCCAATATTCGGTGCCCTGCCCGCCGTCGGCCGCACCGGGCTGCCCTTGTTTTCGATCCTAAATTGTATTGCCATGGCTTTAATTAACGTTTTGATGAATGTATGGTTCAATTATTTTTTACAAGGCAGGTAGATATATTTTCTGATAATATTTATCCAAATAGCAGTTATGAGCATCGTGGCCGATACGACGGCTAAGGTTAGCTGGTACCAAAATTCAATTACCATTTGCTGACTGCGGGCAACCATGCATAAAACAAGACTGAATTCCCCGATTTGTGAAAGCAAGGCTCCTGCATAAATACTATTCCGCCAGCTTTCTTTAAGCAAACGAAACACAATTGCATTGATTGCGCTATTAATAATCAGGATAACGGCAACCAGTAATAAAACAAGGGGTAAATGCCGGATAACAAACGCAACATTGATTTGCAGTCCTATCGAAACAAAAAATAAGGATAAAAAGAAAACCCTGAAAGGCATCAGATGTCTGTCTAGCCACTTCATGGAATTAGACTGGGAAATTAAAATACCAGCAATCAAAGCCCCTATTGCAGCTGATAAATTAATTAACTGGGTGAGCCACGCAAAACCAAAGCAAAAAAGAAGTGCTACAAAAACCTGCAACTCGTGATCATTTGTTAACGTTGCGGGAAACGGCAAGCTGATACGTTCTTTCCTAACAATCTTAGTCAATAGGAAAGTTATCAAAATCAATGATGTTATTAAGGAAAGTATGGTGTAAGGATTTAGTTTTTTACTACCTAAAAAATTGATGGTAAGAAGCATTGGTGCCAGTAAAAAATCTTGCAATACCAATATGCCGGAAGTAAGCAAGCCAAGGGGCTGACTTACTTCATTATTTTTTTCCAGGTAGTCAAGGATAATGGCAGAACTGCTAAGGCTGATGATAAAAGTAAACAGCAAAAATTCCTTTACCGACCATGAATAGAGGATACCTATAACGGCTATAAAAACAAAACTTAAAAAAAGTTGCGCAAGGACGCCTATGAGGGGTTTGCGGATATTATTGGCAAATGTTTGGATTTCCATCTTCGTACCGATAAAAAACATTTGTATAATAAGACCAAGTTCCCCGACTGTTGCTATAGTATTTGGGTTGTTAAAGATTTTAAACACATAGGGTCCCAGTATAATTCCAGCTATTATGTATGCAACGAAATAGGGCTGATTGAATCTTTTAATTATAAATCCCAGTAACAGAACAATCAGCAGCAAGATGACAAGGCTGCTTAACAACGCAGTATTACTGCTGACGAATAACAGCGTTCCCATAAAGGTCATTTTAAAAAGCAAAAGTTGCTTTTGGAAAACAAAGCAACTTTTGGTACAACTTCAAATTGATGAATTATGAAATCTCAATCATCTTTGGCTGCTTTTGTTTTGTCTGTTCCTTTTTTGGAATTAGCAGACGCAAAACACCATCTTCATATTTCGCTTGAATTTTTTCAGTGTCTACTACTTCTTTTTGTAAGTTAAACGTCCTCGAAAAAGACTGGTAACTAAATTCACGGTTAGTGTATTTTGTTGACTCATCTTTTTCTTCGTTCTGCGTAGTTTTTTCTGAACTGATGGCGAGCACGTTTCCATCAAGCTGAACTTTGAAATCCTTTTTACTCATGCCCGGCGCGGCCACCTCAATCTCGTAATTATCGTTTGTTTCCTTAATATTAACCGCGGGGATCGTAGTATTGGTGTCAGAAAAATTATTTAATCCCCAATTAAAAATGTCGCGATTAAGGAAATCATCAAAAAATGTTGGGAACTGGTTCGCCAAACAGTTGTTTCTAGTCACGAGTTTCATAAAATAGTTTTTTTAATTGGTTAATAAATTTGTTTCGTAGAAAGGAACAAAGAAAATGCCATTGCATTTTATACCGGTAATTGCTGAAATGTTTTCTGAAAAAATGAAATTTTAGCAAATAACCCAGACAAATTTTCAGTTTTCGTAATCCTGTAACCTCCAACTGATTTAAGAAAGTCTGTGATGCTTTAATTAAAATGGTTTGTTTTTTTCGGAATCGCTGACATATCCTGGAAAAATTCACGCGGGAAATATTTTCAACCGCGACAAGGAAACAAGGTATTACAGGATACGTGTTCCCGTAATTTATTCAGGTTTCAATAGGTGGGAAACCCGCTACTCTGCCATAAAAGCATGAAAATTTTACAGCGTGTTACCAGCGGCGTCATTTTTCCCGTGAAATGCGGAGGATAATCAGCCTGCGTAACAGACAAACGATGATTGGCATTTTCCTTGATGAAAATTTTTAGAATCTTGTATTCCAATATGGCAAACGATTACACCATAAGATTTTCCATTAGAACGGTTCAGGGGTTTGAACGACTCTGTGATTTTTATTTAGGGAACGATGTCATGGTTTCGAACGAAATATTTTCGCAACTTGAAGGCAGTGACGCAGTCAGCGAATCTGATGCTTTGCACATTGATTTTATCGAAAGCAGACACGGGCTGCCCCTTAACGTTAAAATTAAGCATTGCTCCTTAAAACAGATGGGCAGAAATTGCGAGTTTATGGCTAAGGAAATATTCAAGTACCGCAACATGGTCCAGGGATAAGTCCATAAATCGAAAGTCCATGACAGGCCAGAATTGTCTAATTACAGAAAACTAAAAATGTTATTGACGGATCTCACCGAATTGTAAAAGAAGTTTCTTAAATTATAGCGTAATTATACCCCATGACGCTGCCATAAGTCCATCTCCTCTAACTTGTTTTAAGCCCGATTGCTTTCACTCCTTAAACCCCCAAACCATGGACCTCGTCATCTCAGGCGAAGGAATTCGCAAACCAGCCTCGCAACTTTTCTTGTTAAGGAATACAAGTCAAGGGCCAGCATTATACACTTAACGGTTTAAATTCAGAATGCTGTAATAATCCAATCTCAGATCATGATAGTGCCCAATCTCACTGCCCACACGGTACGGGAACGCTAAGCAGCATGCCAAATTCAGCAGCTGTAAGATGGCTAGCCAAAAAACCGGCGAATTTTGAGCAGTATCGACGCCGATGGGTTATCAGCAAAAATTTCGTTCAATAGAACTCCTTGTATACAACGCAAGGTGCGCTACGTATATCAGGTTAACTGCGCTACGCACCAGGTTAACTGCACTACGTATACCAGGTTAGATGCGTTAAGTATACCAGGTCAGATGCGCTACGTCATCATTTTCCTAAACCTCATCAAAATGAAAAAAATCTACTTATCGCTTGTGTTTATTGCATACCTGGCTCTTCCTTCAACAATGTATGCGCAAAATCGTACTTACGTTGGTAAAGTGGCAGACGTTTCAAGCGTTTTCAAAAAACGCGCTGAGGCAGCAAAAAAATCTTTGACGGGGGAGACGGTTGTTGCATTGCCTCGACTCGGCAATCAGCAATTGGCGCTTAAAATAAATGCAAGCAAACAGGAAAGAGATGGTGAGTATTTTTTCGGGGAAGTGAATAATGTCAAACAAAGTAAGTTCTATCTGAAGATTCAAGGCTCGGTTGCGGAAGGCGGAATCATTATGCCGGTTCAAAAGAAATTTTACCGTTATTCTTCAACTTCCGATGGCTCGATATATCTGAATGAAGAGGATATAGACAAGGTATTCTGTATTGGAAAAGAGAAGTATCCCAAAAGCGCTGCTGAAGGAGAACCAGGCTTAAAGGCAGGTGTTGCAGCAGCGCCTCCGGGTCTCCAAAGTTTGCCAGGCGCAACAGCCGTTTTATACCTGGACTTTGATGGACAAACTGTGACGAATACCTTGTGGGACAGGTTCTTCAACAACGGAAATCCGATCGCTGCAGCACCTTCAATGCTGTCTGAAGCTGAAATGATCGAGGTGTGGAAATTAATGAGCGAAGATTTCCGTCCGTTCAATTTAAACGTGACTACAGATGAAGGGGTGTTCAATAACGCACCGATCACTTTAAGACAGCGAATCATATTCACGCCAACAAATTATTTTTTGCCTGGCTGGGGAGGGTACGCATACATCGGATCATTTGACAGTGGAGGCACTCCCGATGGCGAGACCCCTTGCTGGGTATGGAATAATTCTGCAAAAGCAGCCGGAGAGGCAGGTTCTCACGAAGCCGGTCACACATTGGGGTTAGTGCATGATGGTCGTACAACACCACCAGAAACTTATTTTAACGGTCAGAATAACTGGGGTCCCATAATGGGGACTACATATACTGTGATGCAGGCCCAATGGAGCAAAGGCGAATACCCTTTTGCAGACAATCAGGAGGATGATCTTAAAATAATGACTACAGAGTTTGGCTTTGGATTTCGCAACGATGATCATGGAAACGATCCGGTAAGTGCTACACCATTGGTAGTAGATGCGATGGGGAATGCATCTTCCGCGAACAACACGGGTGTGATAACAACATCGGATGATGTTGATGTGTTTTCTTATGTTTCTCCGGGTGGCAATGTTGAATTCAGGATCGACCCGGAGATCAATTATGCAAACCTCGATGTATTTCTGTCGGTACGAGACGCAGCCGGCGGTACAATTGCCACAATAGACCAGGGAACAGTATTTATATCTCAAACACTGACCCTTCCGGCAGGAACATATTACTTAACGGTTGATGGCACAATAGGCGATCTGGGGGCTAATTCGGATTATGGATCACTGGGCGCTTATTCCATATCTGTTACAGCAACCTCGAATAATTGTGCATCGTTGGGTTATATACTTAGCGAGTTCTGGCAAAATGTGCCAGGTGAAAGAATCTCATCTATCCCGGTAAACACGGTACCTACTTTCACATCGCAACTGACTTCTTTCGAATCACCATCAAATGTTACCAACGGTTATGGGCAACGTGTGCGCGGATATATCTGTGCTCCTGTGTCGGGCAATTATACTTTCTATATAGCGGCAGATAATATCGGTGAATTATGGTTGAGTACAAATGATAACCCTGCGTCTAAACGGAAAATTGCTCATTCTCCTGATTGGGTAGGTCAAAGGGAGTGGACAAGATACGCAGAACAAAAATCAGTGTCTATCAACCTGCAGGCAAATACCCGGTATTATATTGAAGCACTGCATGTAGAAGGTGGCGGTGGAGATAACCTGGCTGTGGGATGGACAACACCTGGCAGTACAGTTATTACTGTCGTACCCGGCTCCGTACTTTCGCCATATACTACAATAACTAACCAGCCGCCAACGGTGAGCATGACAACTGATGCCCCCAACTACACCGCACCGGCAATAATCAAAATGAGTGCGACAGCAAATGATCCAGATGGTTCAGTAACAAAAGTCGAGTTTTTCTGGGGATCGCAGAAAATCGGTGAAGATCTTAGCGCACCATACGGGTTCAGTTGGGAAAATGTGACTGTTGGTACCTTTACGTTTACTGCAAAAGCAACGGACAATTCGGGCAACAGTACCAGTTCGGATCCGGTCACTGTATCTGTCACTCAAACCTCAAACAATTGTTCATCGTCAGGTTATATAGTTCGTGAGTTCTGGCAAAATGTGGTTGGTGAGAAAATCACTTCTATACCATTAAACACCACACCTACGGCTACAACACAGCTGACTTCTTTTGAAACACCTTCAAATGTAACCAACAGTTATGGACAACGTGTGCGCGGATATATTTGTGCTCCATTGTCGGGCAATTATATTTTCTATATAGCGGCAGATAATGTAGGTGAGTTATGGTTGAGTACAAACGATAACCCTGCCTCCAAACGGAGAATTGCTCATTCCCCTGACTGGGTAGGCCAAAGGGAGTGGACAAGATATGCTGAACAAAAATCAGTGTCTATCAACCTGCAGGCAAATACACGGTACTATATAGAAGCACTGCATGTTGAAGGTGGCGGCGGAGATAACCTCGCTGTAGGTTGGATAACACCGGGCAGTTCAAACATCACTGTTATACCCGGTTCTGCTCTTTCACCTTATGCAACAATAACCAACCAGCCGCCAACGGTGAACCTGACAGTTGATGGCAACAGGTTTATTGCGCCAACAACAATCAATCTAAGTGCTATAGCTGATGATACAGATGGTTCAGTGACAAAAGTCGAGTTCTTCCAGGGCAATATCAAAATAGGCGAAGACCTCAGCGCACCTTATGAATTTAGTTGGACACAAGTCGGGGCCGGATTATATTCGCTGACTTCCAAAGCAACGGACAATTCGGGCAACAGCACAACATCCGGTCCGCTCGTTATAGAGGTTACCGAAAACACAAATACCTGTTCATCGCTGGGTTATATAGTTCGTGAGTTCTGGCAAAATGTGGCTGAAGAAAGAATCTCATCTATACCGTTGAACACTGCTCCTACTTTCACATCACAACTCACTTCTTTCGAAGCTCCATCTAATGTTACTAACGGATATGGGCAACGTGTACGTGGTTATATTTGTGCTCCGGTAACGGGTAGTTACACTTTCTACATTGCAGCTGATAATGTAGGTGAGTTATGGTTGAGTACAAATGAGAATCCTGCCTCCAAACGAAGAATTGCTCATTCACCTGATTGGGTTGGTCAAAGAGAGTGGACACGGTATGCGGAACAAAAGTCTGTCTCAATAACTCTCCAGGCTAATACGCGGTATTATATTGAAGCACTGCACGTAGAAGGTGGTGGTGGAGATAACCTCGCAGTAGGTTGGACAACACCTGGCAGTTCGACAATTACTGTGATACCCGGCTCTGTACTTTCACCATTTAGTGCTGGGGCACTCAGCGCCGCGACGAAGCTTAATCAAGCGTATTCGGATGATCTTTCAGTAAAGGTGTTTCCAAACCCAGGCGTAGGGGAATTTACAATGCTTATTCAAGCTGCGAAAACTGAGGCGGTGAACATCAGGGTACTTGATGCATTCGGCCGTATTGTAGAGTCCAGGTCTAATGTGTCTACGAACAGTACGGTTAAACTCGGGGCAGGATACCGGCCAGGGATTTATTTCGCAGAAATTAAACGCGGAGGTAAGAGAACCACTGTGAAGCTGATTAAGGTGGTAAATTAATTTTAGGAGAATACATCATAAAGGCAACAAAGAAGTTGCCTTTATGATTCGTATTTTGCGGCGGACTTTTGGTTTTCTTTACTGTTAACGTCGGTCAGAACTTTATAATGTGGCCGGTGGGGACACCTGCCTTCGCGCGTGAAATTTTGTTTTATATGACTTCCTGGGTCGAATCATCGAAGTGGGGCAGATAAAAAAACAATACAGCAAATCCGATGACGGATGCACGCAGTCGCGATACTACGTTATTAAAGGGATGAATCACTGCATCAGCCAGTGGTAAGAGCGAGCTTACCAATACTTATTATGACCAGGCATATCCCGGCTTAACAGGTGCAGTGATATCACAACAGAACATGCGCAACCGGGTATCCTATACCAGCTTTACGACATTGAACAATCCTGTTCAATACGCCCAGGCAACTTTCTATTGCTACGATATCCCTGGTAACGTAAAACAGTTGACGCAGGATTATGGCAGTGATTTCTCGAACATGATGACAGCGCGGTATAATCGTTTTAAGAGCTTTATTACCAATATGATTTGATCAAGCGGCAAGGTGAACGAGGTTGCTTATGAACCTGGCTTCAAAGATGCCTGGTACCACCGCTATAGCTATGACGCTGAAAACCGGATCACCAAAGTGCAGACTTCAGTCAATGGCATCCATTGGGAAACAGATGCCCGGTACGAATACTACCGGCATGGTCCACTGGCAAGAACCACGATTAAGTATCGAAGAACTAAATTTTTGCAACAAATCTGAGACCTGGTTCCACCTGGCGAATCGGGAGATAGTTAAGTGTTACAAGAGAAATGATGTGGGCTCGAAAGAATTCGGCGTTTTTTCTACCCGTTCAGCTGATCGTCCGAACCCGATCGGGTTTCACATTGTAACAGTTCTGGAAATTGTAATTGAAAAAAAGATCAGAATTTTCCCAATGGAAGCACTTAACGCCACTCCTGTAATTGATATCAAGCCATTTAACTGAAACGGTTACACGCGACGAAAATACCGAGACAGGATGCTAACGCTACATATAGAATGCGATGCGAATCCTCTCTACAGATGGGCACAAATCTTTTTGTTGACGATTAGAAGAAATAGGCAATGGCTAAATATTATCACCTATTTCCCTACTTTTGAATTTGATAGACTGCCAATATTTTGCCCTTAGATACCTTAGATAACGAACCGGAATTATTAGTGCGTGTTGCAAACG
>NZ_DATHKG010000046.1:0-65706 GCF_035489435.1 Flavitalea sp. | reverse complement strand
AAAAGGGCCATACAGTACCAGACTCACCAGTGAACTCAAAAGGTCCATTGGGGTAAATGGTATCACTGCATGTGGCTTTTTCACAAAGTTATTAATAAGGTGATATCGATGAAACCGATCGAAGACTCACCACTCACAACTCACCACTCACAACTCACAACTCATAACTCATAACTCATAACTCACACACTCACAACTCACACACTCAACTCACCACTCACCACTCACAACTCATGCCGCGATCCTATTTGAACTCAGAATCACAATCGGGTCTTGTCTCAACAGCCTTGTCATTGCCTGGTAAAGTTCAGGCAATTCATGTCTCATTCGTATCGGGTTCTCAAAAAACACTTCTACACTTACTGCCCAGAACTCATGATAGTTCGTACCGGCATAATCACCCAGGATATTTTTTTCACCCTTTTGCATCCCTTCAAATATGGGCCGGGCTACCTTTGAGAAGTTTTTAAATTCTTTCTTAAAATGCTTGTCTTCTTCTGTTTGGGTGATGAAGTTAACATAGGTCAGTGCATGGCCCATCTCATGTAATCCAACATTACAGTTTGGTGAAAGTCTTTTTACACCCTTCATAAAATTATCCCAGGAAAGATAGATGCCGCTGTGATCAACATGTCCCTGGAATGGGCGGGAATAAAAGCCATAATGATAGTCATCTTTAAGAATAAATATATCGCGGAAAAAATTAAGCATGAATTTTTCAAGACCAAAGGTGAGTTGAACCGCAACTGCGCTGACCAGTAAAGGCATCTCCGCATTTTCTGTCACTTCAATATAATGGAATCTTTTTGCCTTTCTGAAGAGATAGGTTCTGAATAAAAATTTACGCTGATCTTCCAGGTTTAGACGATTATAAAAACGCAGATGAGTGGAAATAATGGTGTGGTAGAAAGTTTCCTGCGAAAGGAAATTCTTGAACTGCCGTTTGACCTGCAGCTTTTCGAACCATTCTACTATCGGTGAGTAGCCGAGAATGATTCCAACAACAAACAAAGAAATGTACAAAATTTCCATAAGGTTCCAATTTTAGGTAAGTACAAAATCGGATACGAAATGTCAACAAAAAGTGCTTCACAGAGTTGGATAATGTGCGGTCTTTCTGGAATGGAAATTTTCTTTCTTTCAGTTGTGGGCCTATCTTAAAGATGCGGGCTAATCTTATAGAACAGGACTTTGTTTTCTCAAGGAATGGGGATTGGTCACAGGTAGGGATCTGGTGGATGGGATTGCGGATGCAAAACCTGGGAACAAAGTAAAAAGAATATTTCAAAAATGAAATAGCACCGCAAAAAAGCTTTTCCTGTTTTAACGTACCTTTGCCGTCCTGATACCTAAGTTCATGATTATTAATGGATTTACAATCAGAAAACTCATCCGGAACTCAGAAGAAGTCGATCTTTTTTTAGATAACCGGGCTATTAATTTCAACAAAGTTAGAATTTTTATTATACAATGTACAGAACGCATACTTGTGGAGAATTAAGAACCACTGACTCAGGCAAAGAAATTATATTGGCAGGCTGGGTACAAACCATTCGAAAATTTGGAAGTATCACCTTTATCGATCTTAGGGATAGATACGGCATTACCCAATTGTTAATGGGTGAAGAGCTCAATGACAAGCTTGACAAACAACCTCTTGGAAGGGAATTTGTAATCCAGGTAAATGGCACGGTTTCCGAAAGGAGTAATAAAAATCCAAACATCCCCACAGGAGAAATTGAGATCAGGGTCAGGTCTTTTAATATTTTAAATAAGTCTGCTACACCACCGTTTACAATACAGGATGATACAGACGGAGGAGACGATCTCCGTATGAAGTTCAGGTACCTGGACCTAAGGAGACAAGCGGTAAAAAAGAATCTTGAATTAAGATATTCTGTGAATCGTGCTGCGAGAAATTATCTTCATACCAACCAGTTCATGGATATAGAAACACCTTTCCTGATCAAATCTACACCGGAGGGTGCCCGTGATTTTGTTGTGCCATCGAGGATGAATGCCGGCCAGTTTTACGCCTTGCCACAATCACCACAAACATTTAAACAGTTGCTGATGATCAGTGGGTACGATAGATACTACCAGGTTGTGAAATGTTTCCGTGATGAGGATCTTCGCGCTGACAGGCAGCCGGAGTTCACACAGATAGATTGCGAAATGAGTTTCGTTGAACAAAACGACATTCTCGATATGTTTGAGGGGATGATAAAACATATATTTAAAGAAGTCAAAAACATAGACATAACGGAGAAGGTGCAAAGAATGACCTGGGAAGATGCGATGTGGCAGTATGGTAATGATAAGCCTGATATACGTTTTGATATGGCCCTTTCAAATCTGAAATCTGCATTTTTGAAAGATGGAAAAATCCAGGCGACAGGTGAGCTTATCAATAATAATGGCTTTAAGGTATTCGATGATGCAGAAACTGTAGTGGCAATAGCTGTGCCGGGATGTAGTGAATATACCCGAAAACAAACTGATGAACTAACGGATTGGGTTAAGCGCCCCCAGATCGGCATGTCAGGCTTAATATTCATAAAGGTTAACCAGGACGGAACTTTCAAAAGTAGTGTAGATAAATTCTTCAATGAAGATAAATTAAAAGCGATAGCTGCTTCCTGTAATGCAAAACCCGGTGATCTGGTTTTGATTCTGGCGGGTAAAGAAGAAAGGACCCGTAAAGCCATAAGTCAATTGAGGCTTGAAATGGGTGAAAGGCTCCGCCTACGTAGGAATGATGAATTCAAACTATTATGGGTGCTGGATTTTCCACTATTTGAATATAGCGAAGACGATAACCGCTGGGTAGCCCGTCATCATCCCTTTACTTCTCCTAAACCGGCGCATATAGAAGTGATGATAAACAACAGTGAAAAAATTGAAGACGCTGCAAATTACCTGCAACATCCATATTCAAACATCAAGGCAAATGCCTATGACATGGTACTAAATGGTAATGAGATCGGTGGTGGATCAATCAGGATCTTCCAGCGTGATCTCCAGGAAAAAATGTTTGCCGCATTGGGAATGGACAAAGAAGAACAGCAGCATAAATTCGGTTTTCTCCTTGGTGCTTTTGAATACGGCGCGCCCCCTCACGGTGGTATTGCATTTGGTTTCGACCGTCTCTGTGCTATCATGGGCGGTAGTGAAAGTATACGTGACTTTATTGCCTTTCCAAAAAACAATAGCGGAAGGGATGTTATGCTCGATGCACCATCAACTATCGACCAGAAGCAATTGGAAGAATTGCAGATTAAGCTTGATCTGAAATAAATGGTGCTCAATCTGAAATAAATAGTGCTGACTAACAGCACAGAACACAAGCAATCACTAAAGGGAATATGAAAAATCTGGGCATTTACAGGGTTATAACTTATTTATTACTTTTTGTCGCCGCATTTATGTCGGTCGGTGTGTTTACGAGCCTCCTGGCGGCACTTGCCAACCCGGTTGGGCTTCTCCAGGTATTCGTGCTGGCTTGTATAATCATATACACATACTGTAGCTGGCGCTTCCTTGTGAGGGGAATTGACAAGGGCATTCCAAGCAAGCCTGTAATGCGGGATCTCATCAAGGTGAATGCTTATGTCAGCGTTGCCGTCGGGGCGCTACTCTTTATCGTAATGGCTTGTGTAATCGTATTGCCTGAATTGTTTCAAAATGTTTTAGAGCAGACCAGGGCTGCCCAGCCACCCGGAACTGATTGGAGCAATGATGAAATCTTAAAAGGCGCCAGGTTTGCCGTCGGCTTCCTTGTTACCTATGGTGCGTTGTTGCTGATCCATCCATTCATGACTTTTCGCCTGCTTAAACAATTCCCCCAGTTATTCCAGGAACCAACCAACTAGCACGATGATTGTATAGTTGAAAACATCTCTGTGTAGCTGATAACATCTCATAAATCAAATGGCTATGACTGATCTTCCGGGCAAGTGGAGAATATTTAAGGCGCTGAGTATAATCCAGATGATCACGGCCATATTTATGCTTGTAATTTCAATCGGGGGTATATTTTATGGGGATAATTTTTTCTGGCGGGCATTCGAAGGCCTTTGTTATGGACTGATGCTGATTTTTCTTTACCAGGGTTTTACCATTCTGAATGATAATTATCCGGATACTCCTCTATCGCTAAGTCAAAAACGGAATTTTAATATTCTTTTTCTGCTTAATTTCCTGTTGATTGCTTTTTTATTCGCCAAGGTAGTGGTTCAATGGCGGTTCGTCCGGTCTGTCATAACCGGGTTTACACTTGAACCAAGGGGACAGTTCCTGGTGCTTCTTCCATTGATTATGGCTACCCTGCTTTTCATCCTGAATGTGGTTCATCTTGCAGGGATGTATCGCCTGCGGACCATGCTCTATGAAAACAACCAGAAGAAAATTGATGATGAATTCATCAATGATGATTAAGCGTTTATTATGCCCCTCAGATGGAAAATATTCCGGATTGCAAATTATTTTACACTGCTGATTGCAATTGCAATTACCGGTCTGGGCACCTACTTTTTCATCGGCTCCAGCCTTAATAGTGCAGACATATTTTACTTTATCATTTTTGCAGCTGGCGGCCTCGTGCTTATCATGAACTATTCGGTCAATATTTTCCTGCTGGAAAGATATTATCCGGATGGTGAACTTCCCGGATCTTTACAGATGTTTATTGCCATTGTACTGTCACTTAGTTGTCTTACTATCGGATTTCTGACCCTGGTTTTTTCGGTTGAATTTTATGATGTTGTACTGGCACGAAAATACAACCGGGTTTTATTCAGCAGGGCAGGAATTTTCTCTTTATTATCTGGTATGATTTTATTGATTACGTACTATATATTCTGGATGCAGGTGGCTTTGCGCAAGACAATCAAACGCAATCGTCAGACCCTCTATTCAGCTTTCCTGGATTCTAATTAACGGGCAACTATATTACATGATTTACAAACTTCTATTTTTAGCAATAATATCAGGACAGTTTTTTGTCAATAAAACATTGGCACAGACGAGCATGGGACAGGCATCCACTTCAGAAAAAACAGGCACCTTATACGACCAGGCTTATGGAAATGACAAATGGCAGAAGATGGACATATACATGCCAAATACCAGGAATGACTCAACGGTAGTTATGATAATTGTACATGGGGGCGCATGGGTCCGTGGCGATAAATCTGAATTCAACCCTTATGTGGCAGCGCTGCAAAAGTTGCTACCAAACTACGCTTTCGTCAATATCAACTACCGGCTGTTCAGAAATGGAAAGAACGGCTTTCCAGCTCAGGAAGAGGATATGAAATCGGCTGTTCTATATCTTGAAAAAAGACTGGAAGAACTTGGCTTGCCAAAACGAATCGTGTTGTTGGGTGCAAGTGCCGGCGGTCATCTTGCGCTATTGCAGGCTTACAAAAATTCAGGAACCATCAAACCGGCTGCTGTAATCTCATTGTTCGCTCCAACAGATATGCTGGATATGTACAATAATTCCTCCAATCCTGATGTGGCACCAATGCTCAGTGAACTCCTGGGTACAACGCCTGCTGAAGATCCGGGTGTTTACAGGCGATCAAGCCCGGTGGAATATGTAACGGCATCTTCGCCTCCTACCCTGTTACTCCAGGGCGGGCGTGACAGGATGGTGCATGAGGAACAGGCAAAAATTCTTCAGAAAAAGCTTGACAGCCTCAAAGTTATTAATGAGCTTAAGATCTATCCGGATGAAGGTCATGGATGGACAGGCCCTGCACTCTTCGATTCATTTGTGAGGGTGGCTTCCTTCCTTAAGAGAAATGCGAGGTAATAACTGCAGAATTATCGCATTTTTGCAACCCAGCACTATAAGTAAATACCAGCGAAAATGAAACCACCTTTAGCAGAAAGAATGCGGCCTGAAACATTGGATGACCTGGTTGGCCAGGAACACCTCGCTGGCGATAGAAGCATATTAAGGGCATCTATTGAACAAGGCAAGATACCATCGATGATTCTTTGGGGACCTCCAGGCACTGGCAAAACAACCATCGCGAATATAATTGCTCATAGTCTTCACTTACCTTTTTTTACACTAAGCGCCATCAGTTCCGGGGTAAAAGATGTGAGAGAGATTATTGAGATCTCTAAGTCGAAGGAACATGCCATTTTATTTATTGACGAAATACACCGCTTTAATAAGGGACAACAGGATGCGCTACTCGGTGCTGTTGAAAAAGGTATCATTACACTGATAGGTGCAACCACTGAAAATCCCTCATTTGAAGTGAATAGTGCATTGTTGAGCAGGTGCCAGGTTTATGTTCTTAAACCTTTGCAGGAAAACGACCTCATCAGGCTATTGCAAATTGCAATGCAGAAAGACGAAACATATAAGCAACTCAATATTGACCTTCGTGAAACCGAAGCCCTGATTAATATTTCAGGTGGTGATGCGCGAAAACTTCTAAATCTTTTTGAACTGGTACTCGACACCCTCAGCAATGAACCGGTTATTGTTATTACGGACCAGGTTGTTATGGACATTGCCCAGAAAAGAATTGCTCTCTATGATAAATCAGGGGAACAACATTATGATATAATTTCTGCATTTATAAAATCAATCAGGGGTAGTGATCCAAATGGTGCTGTATACTGGCTTGCCCGAATGATTGAAGGTGGCGAAGATGTGAAGTTCATTGCCCGGCGTTTGGTAATTTCAGCCAGCGAAGATATTGGTAATGCGAACCCTACGGCATTAGTACTTGCTAATGCCGCCTTTGACGCTGTGAATAAAATAGGGCATCCTGAATCAAGGATCATACTTTCCCAATGTGCTGTATATCTTGCAACTTCAGCTAAGAGCAATGCATCATATATGGCAATTGATATGGCAGCAGCAGCCGTACGGCAATATGGCGATCTGCCTGTACCGCTTCATATCAGGAATGCCCCCACGAAGTTGATGAAGAATCTCGATTATGGCAAAGGCTATGAGTACTCACATAGCTATGAAAATAATTTCTCAGCGCAGGAATATCTTCCTGACCAGATTGCAGGTTCAAAGTTTTATGAACCGGGAAAAAATGCAAGGGAAGAAGAGTTGAGAAAATATCTCAGGGCTTTGTGGAAGGAAAAATATAAATATTAAAATCACCTTCGTAAACACTCCTGAATCTATGTCTGTCAACTGGTCCTTGAAAGAATTTTCCGCGTTAAGTGTTGATGAGTTATATGCTATTATACAACTCCGCAATGAAGTATTCGTAATAGAGCAGAACTGCGTGTTCCAGGACGCTGATGGAAAAGACCCATATGCCTGGCACCTGATGGGTTTCAATGAGAATAATCAACTCGCCGCATATACAAGACTGTTACCTGCTGGTGCTGCTTTCGACGAGCCCAGCATAGGCAGAGTGGTGACCGCCAGCTTTGCAAGAAATTCCGGAATTGGGAAAAAACTGATGACCGAGTCAATTAATACTGTTTATAGTTTGTTCGGTAAACAGCCGATAAAGATCGGTGCCCAGTTATATCTTAAAAGGTTTTACGAATCATTTGGATTTCAACAGTCTAGCGAAGTTTATCTCGAAGATGGAATAGAACATATTGAAATGTTATTAAGGTGAATCAGCAAAACATATCAACTACTACGTATTTTTTTTTTAGCCCTCATACATAAATCACACAATTCTGCGTTTATAAATTCGTACAGCCCGGTCTGAACTATGTAAGACTGGAATCTCGACCATCTGAAAACTAAATCTAATATCTAATGAAACAGAATCTACACTCTGTGTGGAAGTGTTTGTGCCTGACTGTCCTAGGTTATTCATCTTCCCAGACCACTTTTGGCCAATACTCGGAACAAGTCTCATTTTGGGAAGCCGGTATAACAGTCGGCCCTTCAAACTTTCTCGGTGACCTTGGTGGTAATACCGGTAAAGGAACTCCCTTCTTAAAAGACAATAACATTCAAAAAACGAAGCTGACATTTGGTGCTTTTGCTACCTATCAGCCTAATGAGTATTTAGGTTTAAGGCTATCTGCCAACATCGGAACACTTGAAGGGGATGATGCAATCATTAAAGGTAAAGGAGGTCTTGAAGAAGCCAGGAAAACGAGAAATTCAAATTTCAAATCACCACTCATCGAAGGTTTTGTTGCTGTTGAAGTTTATCCAACAGCCTTTCTTGAATATGAACCCTCAGACATCTTTCATAAACTTCGTCCCTATGGATTAATAGGTATTGGTATGTTTCATTTTAATCCAAAAGGTAAAGATCCTGTTACAGGCAACTGGGTACCGTTGCAACCTTTACATACTGAAGGTCAGGGATTCCCTGAGTATCCCGAACGCAAAGAATACAAACTTACCCAGGTAAATATTCCAATGGGTTTCGGCGTAAAATATTTTCTCAGTGAGTCAGTGAATCTGGGTCTTGAGATCATACACAGAAAAACATTCACTGATTATATCGATGATGTAAGTACTGACTATATCGATCCTGCATTATTCTATAGCAATATGTCTTTGCCACAAGCACAGCTTGCGCAGAGAATGGCAAACAAGTCTATACCTGCAGGTGGTAACGTGAATGGTTTCACAACCGGAAATAAAAGAGGCACACCCACCAATAATGATGCTTATTATTCAATAGGTTTCAAACTTGGATTCCGACTGTCCAGTGACCGTTATGGAAATTCAACCCGTTGTCCGGTAGTTTTCTAATTGCTGAGATCGAGAGATTCCGTACTGTTCCGACCCTTGTACCTTAACCGACTATGAAACTAGCCTTAACCCTTAATTGCTGCTGCGGCATTAGCTGGCGAAGCTTTGTATTGTTTTGTTTGCTGATCATATTATCAGCACAGGCAAGAAGCGAAAGCTATCCTAAACCGCTAAGCGATACAATCCTGATTCAAAAACAGCAGGTAAGCAGGAAACATGGCATCAGGCTTTATCCCGATGCGACTCACCATGTCTTGTTTTTTGGAGCAAAAGGAATTTATGGCAGAGCATACCAGTTATTTATATTCGATGTTGAAGGTAAACTGGTCAAACAAGTCAACATCAAAAACAAACAAACAACTGTTCTTGAAAATATTCAAAAAGGCGATTACCTGTTCGAAGTGTTTAGCGATGATGAACGAATTGAAAACGGCCAGGTAATAGTCAGATAGATATAATAAGACTTAACAGATCAATAAGCGGCAGGGAAATTATATAAATCCAATATCCGGTTAGTCAAAAAACCTGATCCGTTCCCTATCAAGTGCCCGAGACAAAAGATTTTTATAATCACTCCCTGCACTAGCTTATTGAAATATAAAATCTTCTGGTCGATTCCAGTATCCTCAGTAGCCGGCGATGAGCAATTGCCGGCTATTTGTTTTTTATATCACCAGGTTTTTTATTCTATCCCAATCATTCATATCCTGATTCATTAGAATCCTGATTCATTTGATATTCTGAAATATTCATTTTATCCTGTGCTTAAAATAATTTCATTCTTCTATTATTTCAGGAAAATCTCTGCCGCTTCCTGCCAGTTATTGATTCGGTCGTAATAGGCGTTTTCAAGGTTATGAGCAGAACTGTACATATAGGCTTTCCCTTTGAAATGTTCCAGGTTTTTTACATGATCGTCAATCATGTAATCACCGCTGATAAGTTTCTTGTCTCCACAGAGCGTAAGTTGTCTCCAACTAAAAAATGGAAAATGCTCCATTAACCAATCATATTTATCAACCAATGAATTAGGAAATTCCATTGCTGCTGACACGATAAAAACTTCGTACTTTTTATTCATTTCTTTCAGAACACGTACACTATCATCCATCACCGGCAGATGGCGAAAGAAACCCGGCGAATGAAGCCTGTCAAGTATTAATCTCTGATGTTCTTCGGGGAAACCCAAAACCCATGAGCCGACAAGCATCTTTTTCCAATCTACACTCCTGCCGTATTCCTTTTCATACCATTCTATCATCGCTCCCATAGGGTCAGCGATTACTTCATCCATGTCAACGATAATTCTATCCATTTATCATTTATTTGAGTTCTACTTTTAAAAACCTGCCTGTATGGCTTGCTGTTACTTTAACCAGGTCCTCGGGAACTCCCTCAAATAATATCAAACCGCCGCCATCACCACCTTCCGGACCTAAATCTATTACATGATCGGCCACTTTAATAACATCCATATTATGCTCGATTACAAGAACAGTGTTACCTCTGTCAACAAGTTTATTCAACACATCAAGGAGGTGACGGATGTCTTCGAAATGAAGACCGGTAGTAGGCTCATCCAGGATATAAAAAGTCTTACCGGTATCTTTTTTTCCCAGTTCTGTTGCAAGCTTTACACGTTGGGCTTCACCTCCGCTTAAAGTCACCGCCGACTGGCCCAGTGTTATATAACCTAAACCTACTTCCTCAAGTACTTTGATCTTTCGATAAATGTAAGGTACATTCTGAAAAAATTCAACAGCTTCTTCAACTGTCATATCAAGTACATCGCTTATTGATTTTCCTTTATACCTGATCTCCAGCGTTTCCCTGTTATATCTTTTACCCTGGCATTTCTCACAATGCACATAAACATCCGGCAGGAAATTCATTTCAATTACCCGCATACCACCGCCCTCACAAACATCACAACGGCCATTCTTAACATTAAAGGAAAACCTGCCGGCAGTGTATCCCCTGATCTTGGCTTCAGGCACAGATGCGAATAAGGTCCGGATATCGGTGAAGAACCCGCAATATGTTGATGGATTGGATCTTGGTGTTCGTCCTATAGGACTTTGATCGATCTCGATTACCTTATCAATATGTTCAAGACCCTTAACACTTTTATATTTCAGCGGGTTAGTCTTCGAATTAAATGCATGCTGACTAAGTATCGGGTAAAGCGTTTCGTTGATCAATGTCGACTTCCCACTGCCGCTCACACCCGTCACAACAATAAATTTACCAAGCGGGAAAACAGTGCTAACATTTTTAAGATTATTTCCTTGAGCTCCTTTCAACTCAAGTACTTTTCCGTTTCCTTTTCTTCTTTCTTTCGGAACAGGTATTGATTGTTTCCCGTTTAAGTATGAAGAAGTCAGGGTGTCTAAGGTTAACAAGTATGATGGTTTACCTTCAGCTACTATCCTGCCGCCATGAGCGCCGGCCTTAGGTCCGATATCAACCAGGTAATCGGATGCAAGCATGATGTCTTTATCATGTTCTACTACAATAATACTATTACCTATGTCGCGGAGATTGGTCAGTGCTTTAATCAGTCGATGATTATCGCGCTGATGAAGTCCGATACTTGGCTCATCGAGTATGTAAGTAATACCCTGCAGTTGCGAACCAATTTGAGTTGCCAGCCTGATCCGCTGCGATTCACCACCACTCAGTGTCCTTGAGGGTCGGTTAAGACTGAGATAATTGAGGCCGACATCCAGGAGAAACTGGAGTCTTTCCCTGATCTCTTTAACGACGTCTTTACCAATGATATTTTGTTTGTTATTTAAGCGTTTTTCGATTCCCCCAAACCAATTCATCAGTTTATCGAGATTGAGATCGCTGAGTTCCGAAATATTTTTCTCATCAACCTTAAACCAAAGACTTTCTTTCTTAAGTCTTGCACCCTTGCATTCATCACAGGTCTTCAGTTCCATAAACTGTTCAACCCATTCCCTCAGTGAATCACTGGTACCACCTGCAAACCATCTTTTTAATTGGGGAACAAGGCCTTCATATTCGCTTAAATATATCTCGCCGTTTGCAACCACATCATCAAAATCAGGTATGTCTTCAACAGGCCCGGTTTCATTTCCATACAGAATCAGGTTTAATGACTTTTCGTTCAGATCCTTTACCGGTTTATCCAGGCTGAACTTATGCTTGCGCGCCAACTGCTGTACCTGCTTGTATACCTGGCTTTCTCTTTCAGCACCCAAAGGAACAATTGCACCTTCGTTAATACTAAACGAAGGATCAGGAATTATAGCCTCGAGACTTATTTGGTAAACATTACCAAGACCCTTACAAACCGGGCAGGCTCCATAAGGCGAGTTGAATGAAAAGGAATTTGGAGATGGCTCTTCATAACTGAGCCCGGTATCTTCACACATCAATTGTTTAGAGTACTGAATAATCTTGTTGTCATCGTTCAATAACAAAAACATCAGATCCTTACCGGTCTGAAGAGACTTCTGAACACTTTGGCTGACCCTGGTCCGCATCTCCTCCGTAACAGCCAGGCGATCTATAACCACTTCGATGTCATGAATTTTGTAACGATCAACCTGCATCTTTGCTGCCAGGTCTTTGACCTCACCATCAACCCTCACTTTTACATATCCCTTCTTCCTGATGTCTTCAAACAATTCACGATAGTGTCCTTTACGCCCTCTTACAATGGGTGCAAGCAGCGTTATTTTTTTTCCTTTGAACTTTTTATAAATATTGTCAACAATCTCCTCTTCACTAAACTTGATCATTTTTTTACCAGTATGATAACTAAAGGCTTCTCCAATGCGCGCATAAAGTAAACGCATGAAATCATATACTTCAGTGATCGTACCAACTGTAGAACGGGGATTTTTATTTGTTGTTTTTTGCTCAATGGAAATAACAGGCGACAGGCCGGTGATTTTATCAACGTCGGGTCTCTCCATATCACCAATGAATTGCCTGGCATAGGCCCCGAAGCTTTCCATATATCTTCGCTGACCCTCAGCATAGATAGTATCGAATGCGAGTGAAGATTTTCCTGAACCACTTATACCGGTGATAACTACAAGTTGGTTCTTGGGTATGCTGATATCTATATTCTTAAGATTATGAACCCTGGCTCCAAATACCTCGATTAACTCATGATTGTGTATGCTATTTCCATTTGTTGACGGGAGCTTGTCAACAACTGCTGTTTTTGATTTTGCCATAATTTTTTGCGAATTGCAAAGATACGAACAAATCAGGTTTAAAGAGGTTCAATTAGAGTTGGAACAGGAGCCGTTTTGTGTAGAAAATTCAGGGAAATTGTTGCCGGTGATAAACAAAAATTGTTCATATGAAAGCCGCATTTTTTTGTTAAAGCTAGGGTAGTTGGGTATTTAAACACTTAGAGTGGCAATTATATACACTTAATTCACGTTGAGGCCTCCCCAGCCGGATCGACATGGTATGATCTTTGAAAATGGTGGTCAGAACAAAATGAAAAATATGAAAACACTAAGTAAATTCTTTTTAATCCTCATTTCGTCAATCATTGTTTTATCCGGTTGTAAAAGCATGAACAAAACCCAGAAAGGTGCCGCAATTGGTGTCGGTGGTGGTGCTGCAGCAGGTGCAGTTATCGGTAGGGCCGCAGGAAACACTGCAATGGGTGCTATCATCGGTGCAGCAGTCGGTGGTGTTACAGGCGCCGTTATCGGACGCAAGATGGACAAACAAGCAGAAGAAATTAAAAACGAAGTTCCAGGTGCCAAGGTTGAACGTGTAGGCGAAGGAATAGTGGTTGAGTTTAACAATAAAGTTCTATTCGCCGTTGATAAGGCCGATTTGTCATCTGCCGCTGAATCTAATCTGAACGAACTGAAAGATGTGCTTACTAAATATCCCGATACTAACATCGAGATTCAGGGACATACAGACAGCGATGGAACAGATGCACACAACAAAACCTTGTCTGATCGCAGGGCAAGTTCAGTTGCAGGTTATCTCCGCGAGAAAGGTGTACCTACAGGAAGAATTGTAACAAAAGGATTTGGTGAAACTGCACCAAAATATGGTAATGATACCGAAGACGGGAAAAGCCAGAATCGTCGTGTGGAATTCCTGATCACCGCAAATGAAAAAATGAAATCAGACGCGAAAAAAGAATCTGGTACAGGAAGTTAGGTCACTCCAATCGTCACTTAAAGAAAGTATTAATTTAAAAAACAGAATATGAAAAAATTAAGTTTAGCAGCAATCGCAGCGTTAGGTTTATTATCGACGGCATCTATGGCACAGTCACAAAGCGTTGAAGTTGGCGGAACAACCTTTGGTGTTCGGGCCGGTTTAAATTTGCAAAATATCAATGGCCGCGATGCCAGCGATGATAGGCTGGAAAACAAACTCGTTCCGAGGTTTCATGTTGGAGTGAATGCAGAGATACCAATTGCACCAGAATTTTATGTACAACCGGGTTTGTTATTTTCAACTAAGGGAACAAAATTTAATGATGCATTTGGTGGAGATCCAACGCTCAACCTTTCCTATATCGAGATTCCAGTGAATCTTTTATATAAACCCGTTATTGGTAATGGTAAATTATTGGTTGGTTTCGGACCTTATGTTGCTTATGGTATTGGCGGAAAGTACAAGACAGATGGAGATGACAGGAAAGTTAAGTTCAAGGGCAAGGTTAATGCGGATGACATTGATCCAAATGTAGTTTATTTCAAACCATTTGATGCAGGCGCAAATATACTTTTCGGATATGAATTCACTAATCGGTTTTCTGCCCAGTTGAATGCACAACTTGGTTTAGTAAATATCAATCCAGATAATTATGCTATGCCAGGCACAGACTCCAGGGCTGCAAACACAGGGTTCGGTTTATCAGTCGGATATAGATTTTAACTATAACTTCAAAACAGGAGCTCATCAGTCAATTGTTAACAATACGATTGACTGATAATTTCAAATGGTTAACAATGATGATAATAAGTCTCAATCATCAACAGTGACGCTTAGCTGATCGGTCTTAATCATCAACAGTGACGATCACCAAAAAGTGTTGCAGTTGCCTGCAACACTTTTTGGTTTTTGTTAACAAATAAATTTGCGGGGAACACCGGTTCTCCAATCAGTCTATGAAATAAAAGAAGTCTACTAGTTAAATAGACTTTTTTTTGAAAAAGTCGCTGAACTTTTTGGTGGTTTGCAATTCTGCTCTATCTTTGTCGCAGTTCTTTAATCATTCTTATCTAGAAAGGCTGAGGGTAATGGCCCTGGGAAGCCTTGACAACCTGTCGCGAGCAATCGTGATAAGGTGCCAATTCCATCTCCCTGTCGGGAGGCAGATAAGTCAGATTCAACGCTCATAAATATCTTCAATATATTTTAAGCTCTTCTGACTTTACGGAAGAGCTTTTTTTGTGCCATAACTGGTCAATAGAGCTGTGTCCGCTGATAAGAAATGTTCATGATTGATTCTGCGATTGCGGGATCATTCTTTAAACGGTAAAACATTTTTAAACAGTAAAACATTTAGTAATGCAGGATTCAACAAAGCTCATTCACAGTATCCCCGTCGACGAACAAACAGGCGCTATTTCCGTTCCTATTTATCAGACCTCCACTTTTGTACAGGAAGCGCCGGGTGTAAACAAAGGTTATGATTATGCAAGAAGCGGTAACCCGACCCGGGCGGCACTCGAAGACATCGTAGCAGAACTTGAAAATGGTACGGTAGGACTTGCTTTTGGAAGCGGACTGGCAGCTATCGACGCCGTGTTAAAATTATTAAAATCGGGCGATGAAATTATTGCGGTAGATGATATCTATGGTGGTGCATTCAGGCTTTTCACCCAGGTTTATGAAAAATTCGGAATCACGGTTCAATATGTTGATGCAACTGACCCCGCAAATGTCTTCAATGCGGTAACTCCAAATACAAAATTAATCTGGATTGAAACACCCACCAATCCAACACTGAAAATTGCAGATATCGAAGCAATCGCACGTATCGCAAAATCCAATAACTGTTTACTTTGCGTGGATAATACTTTTGCTTCACCCGCATTGCAAAAACCTCTTTCGCTGGGAGCTGATATTGTAGTACATTCCGCTACTAAATATCTCGGCGGGCACAGCGATATTATTGCAGGCCTGGTCATTACAAAAGATCGTGAACTGGGCGCTAAGGTAAAATTCATGCAAAATGCCTGCGGCAACATATTAGGTCCTTTCGATAGCTGGTTGCTTATCCGGGGAATTGAGACACTGCCATTGCGGATAAAACAACATTGTATCAACGCCCAGGCAGTTGCTGAATGGCTGGTAGCTCACCCTGCGGTTGATAAGGTATTTTATCCGGGGCTCGCTTCCCATCCTAATCACAAAATTGCAGCAAAACAATCAAAGGGATTTGGAGGAATTGTATCTTTCACTTTGAAAAATGATACCGAAAGCGCTGCAAATCTGGTCGTTACGTCTACTGAGCTGTTCAAACTGGCTGAGAGCCTGGGGGGCATCAAAAGTCTGCTTTGTCATCCCGCACAAATGACCCATAAATCAATACCAACCGAAAGACGCCGTGCGGCCGGTGTTGCCGATAGCCTGATCAGGTTGAGTGTGGGACTGGAGGATGTGGATGACCTGATTGCGGATCTCGACAAGAGCCTGAAAAAAATAAAAATAAATACCAGTTTAGGGGATAGTTCCGAATCTTTTGTCCCTTTAACTTTACTAAAATAGTATTCTCCATTTTATAAGTATTTTTATTAAGCAATCTTCATTTAACGAAAGCGCCTGCTTCAAAACTCTAAAAAACAACGATCATGAGCAATCTTCATTTTGAAACGCTTCAATTGCACGCCGGTCAACAAATCGATCCAACAACAAAATCACGAGCGGTTCCAATCTACCAGACTACTTCTTACGGATTTGACAATTCGGAGCATGCAGCAAATCTTTTCGGACTAAGAACGTTCGGAAATATTTATACAAGAATAATGAATCCCACCACAGATGTGTTCGAACAAAGAATGGCGGCGCTGGAAGGTGGAGTGGCTGCACTGGCAACAGGTTCAGGACAGGCAGCACAGTTTCTTGCCTTGAATAACATACTCCAGGTTGGTGATAATTTTGTGACCACCCCATATCTTTATGGTGGCACCTACAATCAATTTAAAGTTGCTTTTAAGCGGTTAGGCATAGAAGTTAGGTTCGCGGAAGGTGATAATGTTGAAAGTTTTGCGAAACTCATTGATAAAAATACCAAGGCGATTTATCTTGAAACCATTGGTAATCCACGTCTGAATATTCCTGACTTTGAAAAGTTTGGAGCGCTTGCAAAAGAATATGATCTGCCGTTGGTGGTTGACAATACTTTTGGTGCCGGGGGTTATTTGTTCCGCCCGATTGAATGGGGTGCAAATATTGTAGTTGAATCTGCAACAAAATGGATAGGTGGTCATGGAACAACCATAGGTGGTGTGATTATCGACGGTGGAAATTATAACTGGGCGAACGGTAAGTTCCCGCAGTTCACTGAACCATCGGAAGGTTATCATGGATTGAAATTCTGGGATGTATTTGGTGAAGGAAATCCATTGGGACTGCCAAATATTGCATTTGCAATCCGTGCAAGGGTTGAAGGCTTGCGTGACTTTGGAGCTTCACAAGGACCTTTTAATTCATTTTTGCTATTACAGGGAATCGAAACACTTTCATTACGGTTAGACAGGCATGTTGAAAACGCATTGAACCTGGCCCAGTGGCTTGAAAAACATCCGCAGGTTGAGTTTGTTGAATATCCAGGACTCAAATCAAGCCCTTACCATGAGCTTGCAAAAAAATATCTCACAAGAGGTTTTGGTGGGATACTCAATTTCGGTATAAAAGGCGACAAGGAAAATGCCAGCAAGTTTATTGATTCATTAAAACTGGTAAGTCATCTTGCGAATGTCGGCGATGCAAAAACACTCGCAATTCATCCCGCTTCTACCACCCACGAACAATTGAGCGTTGATGAGCAGCTCGCGGCAGGTGTGTCACCAAACCAGGTAAGAATCAGTGTAGGCATTGAACACCTGGACGATATCAAAGCGGACTTTGAACAGGCTTTTGAAAAGGTTTTTGCAAAACAGCTGGTAAGCTAATACCTGTTTTGCTTTTCGTCTAAGCTAATACCTGTTTTGTTTTTCATATAATGTACCTGCTGCTTCAATAAATAAGCAGCAGGTACATTCTTTCTTATAAATTTGCCCCAATGCCCCAGAAAATTTTCCGTTATGAAAAGAATTTCAGTTTAGAGAGCGGGGAAACGCTCAACGGATATCACCTTGCTTATACTACTTATGGTAAACTTAACGAACGGAAAGATAATGCAGTCTGGATCTTCCATGCTTTAACAGCAAACAGTGACCCGGCCGAATGGTGGACGGGCCTCACAGGAAAAGATAAACTCTTCGATCCTGCTCACTATTTCATAGTCTGCGTTAATATGCCCGGTAGTTGTTATGGAAGTCTCGGCCCGCTGGATATTGATCCCTCAACGCAAAATTCATGGTTTCACCGGTTCCCGCTTTTTACTCCAAGAGATATGATAAGGGCTTATCAGCCACTTAGAAGTTTTCTTGGAATCAAAAGGATAAAGGTCGGAATTGGCGGATCTATGGGTGGCCAGCAGTTACTTGAATGGGCCATTGAGGAACCATCTTTGTTCGAATTCATCTTTCCTATCGCGACCAATGCTGTTCATTCACCCTGGGGAATTGCCTTTAATGCTTCGCAAAGACTGGCCATAGAATTGGATAGTACCTGGAAGGATGAGCACCCGGAAGCCGGCATTGAAGGCATGAAAGTGGCAAGAGGCTTCGCATTGATCTCGTATCGCCACTATAACACCTACGGTAAGGGACAAACGGAACATGATGACAACCTGATTGATGGTTTTAAAAGCGAATCCTACCAACGTTACCAGGGTGAAAAACTCGCAAAACGATTTAATGCCTTCAGCTATTATTTTCTCAGCAAAAGTATGGACAGCCACAATGTCGGCAGGGATCGCGGCGGTATATCCAACGCATTGAAGTCAATCCGGGCTTCAACCCTGTCAATAGGTATTGAAACAGATATATTATTTCCTATCCAGGAACAGCAGCTCCTGGCAGATGAAATACCCGGAGCCGCATTTACCCTCATCCGGTCCCCATATGGCCATGATGGGTTCCTGCTCGAATTCGATCAGCTTGCCCCCATTATTTCATCTTTTGCAGGATTGAAATCCGTACCAACGGTTATAGGTTAACCCAAATGCATTGTTATAAGTTAACCCTAATGAATTGAAATAATTTAACACATTTTATAAAACACAGATAATCAACATTATGCTTATGCGCATCCATTTTGCTCTTACCTATAATTGTTGATTATTGCACATCTATACAGTAAATTTGCAAATCAGATTCCACTTAATATATAAATAGTTTCATGGACGCACACAAGCAGTTAACCATCGGGTTGTTTGGTTTCGGAGTTGTAGGAGAAGGATTATACAAAGTCCTCCAACAAACACCCTCTCTAAAAGCATCAATAAAAAAAGTTTGTATAAAAAACCCAGGCAAGCCGAGAAATGCTCCCGCCGATTTATTTACAACTGATAAAGATGTGTTGTTGAACGATGCAGATATTAATGTAATCGTTGAAGTAATTGATGATTCAAATGCAGCATTTGAGATTGTTTCTACCGCACTGAGGAATAACAAATCAGTAGTTAGTGCAAGCAAAAAAATGATTGCCGAACATTTACCAGAGATCTTGCAGATGCAACAGGAAACAGGAGAATCATTTCTCTGTGAGGCGGCTGCCTGCGCATCTATCCCTGTAATACGGAACCTCGAAGAATATTATGATAATGATCTTTTACATTCGATAAAAGCGATTGTAAACGGTTCAACAAATTTTATTCTGACAAAAATGTTTGAGGATAAGCTCGAGTTCAAAGCAGCTTTGGTGCTTGCTCAACAACTTGGCTTTGCAGAATCTAATCCCAAACTCGATGTGGAAGGATACGATGCTGTAAATAAATGGACCTTTTTACTCACCCATGCTTATGGTATAGTTGAACATCCTGATAATCTTGTTTTCACTGGAATTCAGAATATCCAGGCAGGTGATGCCACAGTAGCGCATGAAAAGCATTTCGAAATCAAACTTGTAGCCCAGGCAAAAAAGCTTAATACAGGAAAGGTAGCAGCCTTTGTACTACCACAGTTTGTGAAACAGGATGACCCGCTATCTTTTGTTAAGAACGAATACAATGGTGTTGTTATAGAAAGCGGGTTTGCCGATAAACAGTTTTTCTATGGGAAGGGAGCCGGAAGTTTTCCGACAGCTTCAGCGGTGTTGAGTGATCTTTCCGCTTTGCGTTATCAATATAAATACGAGTATAAAAAATTATATCATCATACACCACATGAGCTGACCAACGATTTTTATGTCCGCGTTTATCTCAGTTTTGATGACTGGAAATATATCCCCCGCGAAAAATTTGAATGGATCGAAGAATGGCATGCTCAGCAGGAACGCAAGTACCTGGTAGGGGTTTTGCATTTCAAGGAATTGAAAGAAAACACCTGGTGGCGTGAGAACAATACTTCGTTGATATTGGCACCCGAACCTATCATTGAAGATATCGAGATCAGGAAGCTGAAAAAAAAGAGCCTTGAACTGGCTGGTGTAATTTAAATGTAGAGGTAAGATAGTCAACAGACTTCTTCAGTAGTTATATAACTCAGACATTCGATATAGTTAATCAGAATAGTTAATCAGGATAGTTAATTATAATAGTTACTCAGAATTGTTATTGATGACAGGTTTATTTAACCTGGTATTATTACACGAATAATATTGAAAAAGGGTGTACGAATACGTGCACCCTTTTTTTATTTAACCGTCCGAAGTATGTGTTTAACTTTCAGTCTCTTCTTTCACAGGAGCTGTTACCGCTGCCTGGTCAACAGGCCATGGTTCATCTTCCTTCTTTTTGCCCATCACAAACTTTTTGATGAAGGCCCCGATAGCAACTATACCGATCAGGAGCAATTTCCAAAACTTTAGTAAAAAGACAAAAAGTCCTGCCTTTGCGAGCACCTTACCAGCAACCAGGCCGCCAATGGTCCAGGCTGCGATCTTATCTGCCTTTGGATCAAAATCCTTATAGGCATTTCCATCAGTAAAGGAAGGGATCTTTAACACTTCCGGAATACTTGCTTTAACAGTAGCAAGCTCACTCATGGTTGATACAGCATTCATATGAAGGATACCATTTCTACCAAGAACCATTACCGTATAATTGAGCGTATTTTCTTCGGCACCTTCCACTTTCAGATTTTTTGCCCAGTGCAGCGTCTTATTGGTTTTATCATAATACGGTATAGCTGCCCATCCAATAATTTCTATTGTCGATGCTCCTGCTGCCTGGCGTTGTTTATTGGCTTCAACCTGGTCTTCCTTCATTCCCTTCAGAATATCAGCATAGTCTATTTTCTCTGCGTCATCATCCTTTACATAACCCATGGAATCATATGAAATGATGAATACATAAGAGCCTTCAGTAAAGGGATCTGTATCAGCAGGAAATAAGGTACCAAGAATTCCTTCCTGGGGAAGATTGCCCCATAGTTCTTCTACCACGAACTTTGATTGTTCGGAATTCAAAAATTTAAACTTTTGAGGAACATTCAATTTTGCAACGCCACCGGCGAGTTCAACCGTACCGTGCTGCCAACGCAATGCTGTTTTTACCGAGTCAACATATTTTTGCCACATTGCGGCTTGTAGCTCAGTTGAATCACCATTGTTTCCTGCCCTTACATTTATGGAGACCAGGAACAACAGGCATATGCCGAAAATACGAGTCATTAAATAAAGTTTAGGGAGTAAAAATGGAAAAAACTTCCTGTACCTCAAAGTAACCCCCTATTTTATTTACGCCCTATACCCTCTTAATAGTATTCTTGTCAAAGACCGGATATTTTTATTGTCAAAGACTTAGCAGATAGCTATGAAATTTACCGTAATCGTTATCCATTTGAATGGATGACTTTTGTTTTCCCGAAATTGCTTTGATCGCAGGTGGCAGATCGATTGTCTCGTTGATGATCGGCTCAACCACATCATAAAATTTTACAGGATGGGCTGTTTCAAGGATTATACCTTTTTGCCCGGATTCAGAAGAGGTATTCGTTGAAAGATATTTTTGTAAAGCCAGGTAAGCAACTGCTCCATGTGGATCGAGCAGGTAATCTTTTTCCAGGTAAACCTGTCTTATGGTTTCAGTTGTTTCCTCATCAGAAATGCTATATGCAGTTACCTTGGATGACAGCTCCTGGAAATCTTTATTAAACATCTCCAGTATTCGCACAAAGTTGCTTGGATTACCAACATCCATCGCATTGCTGATAGTTGCAACCGCTTTTTTGGGATGATACTCCTGCGTGTTGAAATAATTCGGCACCGCGTCATTCGCGTTACATGCGGCAACAAAATGACCTACGGGTAAGCCTGATTTGTTTGCGAGCAGGCCGGCGCAGATATTACCAAAGTTGCCGGATGGCACAGAGATGACAGGTGGTTGTTTAGCTTTCCATTGTTGCAATGCAAAGAAATAATATAATTGCTGCGGTAGCCATCTCGCTACGTTAATTGAATTAGCAGAAGTTAAAAAGAGGTTGTTTGTTATTGAATCATCAGCGAAAGCGTGTTTCACCATTTGCTGGCAATCATCAAAATTACCATCCACTTCCAGGGCTGTAATATTTCCACCCCAGGTTGTCAATTGCAGTTCCTGGACCTTACTCACTTTGCCTGACGGATAAAGTATCACTACGTTTACTCCTTCCACACCCGCAAAACCTGCTGCAACAGCTCCACCGGTATCCCCGGAAGTAGCTACCAGGACGGTGATTTTCTTATTCAATGTTTTTGCAAAATAACCAAGGCAACGACTCATAAACCTTGCTCCAACATCCTTAAACGCCAACGTTGGTCCATGAAATAATTCGAGGGAAAAAATGTTCTCAGCTACCTTAACTAATGGAAATTCGAAGTCAACAGTTTCAGCCGCGATAGACTTAAGAATATCAGCAGGAATTGCATCTCCCACATATGGTTTCATTACTTCAAAAGCAATGGCCGATCTAGACATTCCTGAAAAACTATTCAGTAACTCCGGCGAGAGCACAGGTATCGATTCAGGAAAATATAAACCTTTGTCGGGAGCCTGTCCGTTGATAGTCGCTTCCCTGAAATCTACATGCGGCGCAATTTTTCCTGTACTATAATATAACATGACTGAAATTAACTTATAACTTTTTTAAGAAATGTTTTTGCCCCAGGGTTTAAGAAATGAATATTACTTCCAAATTTTTTGAGAAATAATCTTTTATTCCCTGGTTCTTTAGCAATGACTTTTAATAATTTTTACTCCCGGGCTCTTAATCAATAATTTTTTATCCGCGGGCTCCTAAGTAACGATTTTTACCCCCGAGCAGTTAATAGTAGTAACATAGGTTTTGTAATCGATACCAATCCGCTGATAAATTCCTGACATTATTTTTTCGACAGTTTCAGCAGTATCTTTTTCAACACTAAGCATAAAGATAGATGGACCCGAACCCGAAATTCCTCCGCCCAAAGCACCGGCTTCCTTACATGTTTTTTTAACTTCGTCGAAACCGGGTATAAGAATACTTCTGACCGGCTCAATGATCACATCCTCCAATGACCGGCCAATAAGATCGAAATCATTTTTCATAAAGCCAGCAACAAGGCCGGCAATATTACCCCATTGTCTTATTGCGTTTTTCAACAACACTTCCTTACGCAAAATTTGCCTTGCATCGGAAGTCTTCACTTCGATCTGAGGATGTACAACAGTTACATATAATTTTGGTGAAGCAAGCGGGATGATATCAAGCGGAAAAATGGAACGGACCAATGTAACTCCACCATAAATACATGGTGTTATATTATCCGCGTGCTTTACTCCTGATGCCAGCTTTTCTCCATGCATAGCGAACCGAACCAGGTCCTCATTTGAAAAACGGTTACCCAGCAGATGATTCGCCGCCACCACTGCCCCTGCCGAACTGGCTGCACTAGAACCCAGTCCACTGCCAGGTTTGATGTTTTTTGTTATGGTGAGATCAAAACCAGGTTTATCGGTACATTCATGCATAAGAGCAAGCAATGCTACACCGGAAACATTTTTTGTTGGCTCAACCGGCAGGTTATATTCATCATTGTGTTTGATCCTGATTATACCCTCATCATTCAGAGAACATTCCATGATGTCGCTTGGTTCTTCCAGGGCAAGGCCAAGTATATCGAATCCACAAACCAGGTTAGCTATAGTTGCCGGTGCCGCGACCTTTACATATTTCATCCGTTCATTTTTATTTTTGTTGCCTGTTGTCCATCCATGTTTGTTGGCTTTTGTCCATCCATGTTTTTTCATTTGACCGACACTATCATTCAGCACCTTTATCACCATTTGTATTCAGCATATTTGCTCCTGAATATTTTGTATAGAGCATAATTGCTCCGGTATCTTTTGCATAACACATAGATCAGGTTCTCGCAGCACGGATAATATCAGCAAATACTCCTGAAGCAGTTACTTCAGCACCAGCTCCCGCACCCTTTACTACCAGAGGCTGATCAACGTACCTGTTTGTATAAAACAGTACGACATTGTCTTTGCCATATAAATGATAAAGATCATGCTGCGGGTCTATATGTTGTAACCCTACAGCAGCTTTTCCATCTTCATAGCTGGCAACAAATTTCAGTTTTTTTCCAGCAGCTGCGGCCTCGGTGTACAAAGCTTTGAAATGTGCCTCATGTTTTGCCATTTCTTTGTAAAAATTATCTACATCACCCTTCATACAGGATTCAGGCATAAAAGAATTATTGGCAATATCTGTCATTTCCAGCCTTTCGCCGGTTTCACGGGCCAGGATCATGATTTTACGCATGACGTCGGTACCACCCAGGTCCAGTCTTGGATCAGGTTCGGTATACCCTTCATCCTGCGCCTGTTTTACCACTTCCGCAAAAGATCTTTCGCCATTATAATGATTGAAAACAAAATTCAGGGTTCCACTCAATACTGCTTCAATGCGATTTACTGTATCACCACTTCTTAATAAATCATTCAATGTGCCTATCACTGGTAAGCCGGCACCCACATTTGTCTCAAACAAAAAATGTGCATTGAAATCACTTGCAAGATCCTTGAGTTTACGGTAATATTCGTAAGATGATGAACAGGCTACCTTATTACAAGCCACAACTGATATGCTTTTTTGTAATAACAGATCATATTTTGTCGCCAGCAAATCATTGGCAGTCACATCCGCAAAAACAGAATTTCTCAGGTTTTTAGAATGAATAATATTGATGAAATTATCAAGTTGCATGGTTTGCCCATTATCCAGGGCTTCTTTCCAGGCACCTAAAGGAATCCCCTCATCATTAAAAACCATTTTACGGCTGTTAGCCAGTCCTATAACGCGTACCTGTAGCCGAAGATGTTGTTGCAGATAAGCTTGTTGCTGCTTAAGCTGTGCAAGAAAGCGGCTGCCAACATTTCCTACACCCGCTATAAATAAGTTTAATTGTTTATAAGTTGTTTCGAAGAAGTCTTCATGAAGTACATTGATGGTCTTTTTCACATCAGCCACCGCGATAACGGCAGAAATATTCCGCTCGGATGAACCCTGTGCTATAGCGCGAACGTTTACGCCGTTCCTACCCATAGCACTGAACATTTTACCACTGATGCCTGGGTGACTTTTCATATTATCTCCCACAAGTGCAACAATGGAAAGTCCCAGTTCCAAGACCAGCGGCTCCACTTTACGGGTATCTATCTCAAAGCTGAAAGCCTTGTCAACAGCCAGCTTGGCTTTTACTGCATTCACCTCATCAATGGCTACGCAGATGGAATGCTCAGATGAACTTTGGGTGATCAGGATAACATTGATCTGTTCATTTGCCAAAGCTTCGAATAAACGCTTCGAAAATCCGGGGATGCCAACCATCCCGCTTCCTTCGAGGCTCAGCAATGCTACATTGTTAACACTGGAGATGCCACGGATATTCTTGCCATTGGTATTTGCTGAAGTTTCAATCAGGGTGCCCATATCTGAGGGAATAAATGTATTTTTTATCCAGACAGGTATGCTCTTTGCCATCACCGGTTGAATGGTTGGCGGATATATGACTTTCGCGCCGAAGTGGGAAAGTTCCATTGCTTCCTGGTAAGAAATCTCGCTGATAACCCTGGCGTTAAGCACTATGCGCGGATCAGCTGTCATCATACCTGAGACATCAGTCCAGATTTCTAATTTCTCTGCATCTGCAGCCGCTGCAAGAATGGCCGCTGTATAGTCAGAACCTCCCCGTCCAAGCGTGGTTGTTGCACCGTGACTGTCCGAAGCAATGAACCCGGGTGCCACAATTACTGCTGCATTCGTTACCTGCAGATATGTCTTGACTTTATTATCAGTTGCGGGGAAGTCTACTGCAGCAAAACCAAAAGAAGAGTTGGTCTGGATCAGTTCACGTGAGTCTTTCCATTCATTGCTGATACCCAATGCTGTAAGTTTCGCAGCAACGATACGGGAGGAAATGAGTTCACCATAACTTACTACCCGATCCAATGTACGTGCCGAAAGTTCGCCCAGCAGGTATACCCCGTTACAGATATCTTCCAGCTCATTGCACATTGTTTTAACCAGGCTCAGAACCCCGCTCTGCTTATCAACCGGGAGCAGGGCTTTAACAGCCTCCAGGTGCCTTTGTTCCACTGCAACCAACTTGTCTTTATAAGTTTCATCTCCTGCAGCAGCAGCTTTACCAGCTCCTATCAGTATATCTGTAATGCCACCAAAAGCCGAAAGAACCACAATACATTTACCGGTTACTGGATTTTCTTCTATTATTGCTTTTTCGGACCGGGATTGATCCAGGATGGTTTGTTCTGAAATTAATTGCTTAACAATAGCGGTAACCTTATTAATATTTTCCGCATTGGCTACTGAAGTACCGCCAAATTTAAGAACCTGCATATGGGTAATTTTGTATTAAGTTGAAGGGAATGAAAGTTGATTGGATCAGAGAACAGCCAGGGGCCCATTGGATGATATGAAGATATGCAACCCTTAACGGGTTGTAATTGTAATAATAATGGAAGATGCTACACCTGTAGCGCCTGTGAAAGAAGTAATATGAGATGTCTGGCTCGTCATGATTAGGCGCCGAAGATAATGCGCCTTTCCGAAATAACAAGCGTTAGTTTTCTGTTTCCTTTGTGTGTCGTAAGTTTACATTGGCATTTGCCATTGAATTACAAACTTTACCTGGGCATTTCATACCCCTATGCTGCGGCAGAAAAGTACTTATCGTTAAATAAAAATCATGGATCACCAGTCATCAAGAGGATTGCAGCAATTTAAGAATCATGTCGGCATTAAATTTCAATTGTATAACAGCCTGTTTACTTCCCTGCCTTTTCACCGGATTGAGAGAACAGGCATCATGTTATCACTGTTCCTCAATTTTTGTGAGGACTCCTACAAAAAGAAAATGAGTCCTACGGCAATTGTGGAAGAGTTTTTTCAGAAGTATACATCATTTACCAACGAAAAAGATAAGATTGACCTGTTGTTCAGGTTCATCCAGTATGTAGAGAGACAGGTAGTATTATTTGATGCTTTGGAAGATGCAGCGTTCAAAGAGGTAAATGATATGAGTGGTGTTGGTACGCTGAAACACCTTGAGTCTGAAATTTTCCAGACGGGAAAGGAGGAACAATTTGCAGAGAAATTAAAAGACTTTTCAATACGTATAGTGTTGACTGCTCATCCTACTCAGTTTTACCCAGGTTCTGTACTCGGAATCATCAATGATCTTGCAAAAGGACTGGCAGAGAACAATGCGAGCCTGATCAATATGTACCTGCAGCAGCTTGGTAAAACCCCCTTTTTCAACAAGCAGAAACCTACTCCTTTTGATGAGGCTGTAAGCCTGATCTGGTATCTTGAAAATATCTTTTATAACGCAGCGGGCAAGATAATTTCATTTATTAATAACCAGTTTCCCAATGCTATCCCACCAGACAACCCTATCATCGTAATGGGCTTCTGGCCGGGCGGTGATCGCGATGGCAACCCTAACGTGAGGGTAGATACAACCTTAAAAGTTGCAGATTCATTAAGGGAAAGTATTATCAAATGTTATTACCTCGATGTACGCAGACTTAAGCGCAGACTTACTTTCAAAGGAGTTGATACAATACTCGCTGACCTGGAAAAACAATTGTATAGTAATATATTTATTCCGGGGCATCGCACTAATCTTACAAAAAAAGGAATTCTCGACGCGCTATATGAAATAAGAAATATTGTGATCCATCAACATAACAGTTTGTTCCAACACTTGGTAGACAATCTGATCAGCAAGGTCCATGTTTTCGGTTTACATTTTGCCTCACTGGACATAAGACAGGAAAGTTCTGTACATAACAAGGTGTTTGAAGAGATTGCAGAAAAAGAAAATATTCTTCCGAAAGATTATGCCGATAAAACAGCAGCTGAAAAAATCAACATACTAACAGCAGTCAATGGCAGGGCAAATCCTGATTTGTACGAAGACATTATAAAAGATACTTTGCTTACTGTAGCAGCGGTAAAAGAAATCCAGGAATACAATGGTACTGAGGGTTGCCACCGCTATGTAATAAGCCAGTGCAATACTGCTTTGAATGTAATTGAAGTATATGCGCTTTTCCTGTTATCCGGCTGGCAGAAGGAATCCTTAACTATCGATATAGTTCCATTGTTCGAAACAGTAGAGGATCTGCGGCAAGCGGCAGGTATTATGAATACCCTTTATGAAAATGAAACTTACAGGGCGCATCTTAAGGACCGTAACATGAAGCAAACCATAATGGTTGGATTTTCGGACGGAACAAAAGATGGTGGTTACCTGATGGCAAACTGGAGTATTTATGAAGCCAAGGAAGAACTCACAAAAATTTCCCGGGAACATGGTATAGATGTGGTGTTTTTTGATGGCCGCGGAGGTCCGCCGGCAAGAGGTGGTGGTAAAACTCATAAGTTCTATGCTTCAATGGGAAAAAATATTTCCAATGAAGAAATCCAACTGACTATCCAGGGACAAACAGTCAGTTCAAATTTTGGCACGACTGATTCGGCTCAATATAACCTGGAACAACTGATACATGCGGGTATCAGTAATGATCTTTTTTCTACGCGAAACATAACCCTGCGCGATGATGAACACGATCTTCTCGAAGAGCTGGCAGGCGAAAGTTTTAAGGCCTATACTGCCTTGAAAAATCATCCTGATTTCCTGGACTATTTATCCAATATAAGTCCAATCAAATTTTATGGTCAAACCAATATCGGAAGCCGGCCCACAAAACGCGGTGCTTCTAACAAGCTTGACCTGAAGGACCTGAGAGCCATCCCTTATGTTGGCGCCTGGAGCCAGCTTAAACAGAATGTTACGGGCTACTATGGGGTTGGATCTGCTTTGCAGCAGCTTGAAAAAATCGGGAAGATGACGGAACTTAAAAAGCTATATCATGATTCGTTGTTTTTCAAAACCCTGCTTGACAACTGCGAGATGTCTATGAAAAAGTGTTATTTCCCGTTAACAGAATACCTTTCATCGCATAAACAATACGGCGAAATATGGAACCGTATCTACGAAGAATATGAACTGACAAAAAAATATATATTTATGCTTTCCGGAAAATCGGAACTGATGTCTGATTATCCCGTTGAGCAACTGTCTATCCAGGTGCGTGAAAGGATAGTACTTCCGCTGACCACTATTCAACAATATGCTGTCGGTCGCATCAGGGAGCACGAAGAAAAGTTCAGGACCACACCGCTGCGTGAGAGTTATGAAAAACTGATTATCCGTTGTTCATTCGGTATCATCAATGCCGGAAGAAATTCGGTTTAAGATTGGCAATGCCATATGCCATTTCACGTGATTATACAAATGTCAAATCAATTTATCATATCAACATAGTTTTGAAGAGTTGGTTCCCGGGCACAAAAAAGCCCGGCGAACCGGGCCTTCTCCCCATCTTGTTGGGCATGGAGATGGTAATGAGCAAGTTTAAAAATGATATGCCGCGCCCAATATAAAACTACCGGTGGATTTAGTATTGTCACCGGAATTTTTTATGTACAAAGGATCTTTAGCGCTTTCAAACCTGAACTCAGGCATAATAGTCAGGTTGTCAACTTTGAAGTTCAGTGTTAGTGTCGGCACGATGATGCTGCTATTGAATCCAAGAACATCTTTTTTATCATCAAAATATTCTCCACGAACTGTCAGTCCAAACCAGCTAACCGGGTCTATGTTAAGATAGAGTGCAGAACCCCACCAGGCGGCTCCATCACTCCATTTACCGGTTGAGTCTTTACCGCTTCTTGATTGAACCGTACCATTGTATCCAAGACTGAATTTGTCGCTTAATGCATAAGTAAGCACAACATCACCTTGTGTCAGACGTCCATCTTCCGCAAATTTACCACCCTGGAAATTCAACCAGGCCTTGAATTTATCGTCTTTAGAACCAGTGGAGAACTGACCCACGAACATTTTTGGCATGTTGGTAGCAGTCCTGAGATCTGTAGGATTTGTAACACCTACCATAAAGGCAGATTTACCTCCCAGGCTGATATCGGCCTTGAGACCAGTATGGAAGAAAGGACCGTAGGAAAACATATAACTCATGCTGTAGTTACGGTTGAGATAAGCATCAACCAATTCATAACCGACATGTGTAGCCCAGCTACCGAAAGTGAACTTCACTGCTGAACTTGGCGAATAAGTAAGATAAGCCTGTTTGATTGCAAGCAATGAAGTGTTTTCTGTTTGGTACGGATAAGAAAACTCGGCGGCCCTGCGACCATAACCAAGATCTATAACCGCACCCACCTTTCCGATGGAATGTTCAACCTTAATAGAAGCCATACCGAGTTCAAATGAATTATGTGAATTGGTAAAGCTTGTAAAGTTATTTAACAGATCATCTTTGGGATTGGCGAAATTATACCTGTAATATGCATCGAAGGATCCTGAAATTACCGGCTTCGGTTTCTCTTCGACGATTGTTGAATCCTGGGCAGAACCCTGGTAATACCCGGATATAGCTATGGCTAGTACAATGAATTTTCTTAACATTGTTGTGTATTTAATTGTTATGAAAAAGGTGCAGTCACTCTTAAACTTGTATCAGAAGTTTAAGATGTATATACTGTGCCTTTTTCTATTTCTGTTTCTGTCATTTCTGATTTTCCATTGGTCGTTACGAGTAAATGACCTTGCAGGTATTTCTCGTTGTGCTGAGAGGCATCCAGACCAAGTTCTTCGTCTTCAGAAGAGACACGCATAGGTTGAATGAAATTGATGAATTTGAAGATTATATAAGACATAGCGAAGCTAAAACCTACTGCTATCAACATGCCCTTCACCTGTATCCAGAGAAAACCCGGATTACCGAGCCAGAGGCCATCCGCCCCTGCAGCATTTACAGATTTGGTAGCGAATACACCGGTTAACAGCATACCAACTATACCACCAACTCCATGACAAGGGAATACGTCGAGCGTATCATCCAGTGTTGATTTTTGTTTGTAGTAAATTACAATATTAGAGACTATTGCAGCGATAACACCGATGGTGATACTTTGTGGAATGGCAACAAAACCAGCTCCGGGAGTAATGGCAACCAGGCCTACTACGGCGCCGATACAAAATCCGAGTACTGAAGGTTTTTTACCACGCAAAACATCGAAGAACATCCAGCTAAGACCAGCTGCTGCTGCAGCAGTGTTTGTTGTAAAGAGAGCAGAAACTGCCAGGCTGTTTGCACCGAGTGCAGAACCTGCGTTGAAACCAAACCAGCCGAACCACAGCAGCCCGGTACCGATAAGAACATAAGGAATGTTGGCAGGTGGAATTTCTTTGTGTTCCATGTGCACTTTACGGCGTTTGAGAACCAGGGCACCTGCAAGAGCAGCGCAACCGGCAGAGATATGTACTACAGTACCACCAGCAAAGTCAAGAACTCCCATTTTAAAGAGAAGTCCATCCGGATGCCAGGTCCAGTGCGCCAATGGAGCATATACTAATAAACTGAACAATGCAATGAAGAGGATATAAGAGGTAAACTTGATCCGCTCAGCAACTGCGCCGACAACAAGACCAGGAGTGATGATGGCAAACATCAGCTGGAAAACAGCAAATAATGACTTAGGAATGGTACCCCAGGCTTCACCAGATGCTACTCCTTTAAAGAATAGATTTGTTGAAGGATTACCGATCCATCCGCCCATAGAATCACCAAAGGCGAGACTAAAGCCGACAATCACCCAAAGAACACTTACCACACCTGCGGCGGCAACACTCTTAATCATGGTGGAGATTACATTTTTCCGGTGAACCATTCCACCGTAAAAAAATGCGAGACCGGGGGTCATTAGAAATACGAGGGCAGTGGCAACAATGATCCAGGCAATGTCTGCCTTGTCATATACGCCTTTCGGATCTGCAAAATCAGGAAGTGAAGGAATAAAAATGGCAATGATTGCCACGACAGAAAGCACCAGGAAAGGCGCTACCTGTTTGAAAGTTAATTTGCTCATACCTTGTTGTTTTAGTTAAATATTAAAATATTTACAATTTGAATATCTTAATACAATAATAACGATTTATTGGATAGGTCGTAACAATTATCTGTTTTTGTAAACAAGGTATGTGAAGGTGATATGATTTGTTAGATAGTGTTTAAATATATGAATTTCAATAATTTAATTGGGTTTTTGACCCCGGATATAAACATTACGATAAAATAAATGTGAAAAAGTTTTCTAGATTAAAGGTATTTTATGAGAATTAACCGGAAAATAACTGAGTATTTAAGAAGCATTTATCAATTAGAATGAAGCTGAAAACATTACCTCAGGTTTACCGGGAAATTTAAAAGTAGGGATACAAAATTCATACATCTAAAGCTTTACCTCGGCTCTATATTATTACGTATTTCACTAATACATGAAAAAAGCCATCCGTTATGGATGGCTTTACAATTAATGGCTTTACTATTATGAATGAAGCTGATTTATGAATGATGCAAATTAATATCGGTTAATGGTCACTGTTAACTTATGTAAATCATTTACCTGGATGCTGTTTCAAAATCATCACTCTAAATCATCACGTATTTTAATAAGTGATCACACTTGTATCTCTTCTTTCAAGCAACGAATATCCGGAAAGATGTTCATCTACTTTACGTGCACACTCCCTTCCCTCACTGATTGCCCAAACTACCAGGGACTGACCGCGACGCATATCCCCTGCCGTGAAGATCTTCTGAATGTTAGTCTGGTAGGTCTTTTCACCCGCTTTTACATTACCACGGTTGTCAAGCTCAACATCAAGTTCAGCAATCATTCCTTCATGTTGTGGATGAACGAATCCCATGGCCAGCAAGGCCAGTTCACAAGGAATCTCCTTTTCTGAACCTGGCACTTCCGCAAAATGTGCAGGCCTTCCGTCTTCCCCGAGTTTCCATTCCAGGTTTACAACCACTACTGCTTTGAGGTTTCCGTTTTCATCGCCGACAAATTTTTTGGTTGCAATTGCCCATTCCCTTTCACAGCCTTCTTCATGCGAAGAAGAAGTTTTAAGAACCATTGGATAAGTAGGCCAAGGCATATATGAGGTGCGCGAATCCGGTGGTTTTGGAAGAAGCTCAAATTGAGTCACTGATACTGCACCATGACGGTTAGAAGTACCGACACAATCCGAACCTGTATCACCACCACCAATCACAACAACGTTTTTGCCCTTCGCCATTATATCTTCGACATCCAACGACTTACCGGACACTCTCTTATTCTGCTGGGTCAGAAATTCCATGGCAAAATGCACCCCTTTAAGTTCACGGCCTGGTATGTCGAGATTCCTCGGAATCGTGGACCCACCGGCAAGAACTATGGAATGATACTCGCGTAACAGATCATTGATACGAATGTTGACGCCAACATTGGCGTTGCATTTGAAAACAATACCCTCGTCTTCCATCAATTTTATACGGCGGTCTATTACCCATTTTTCGAGCTTGAAATCAGGTATGCCATAGCGCAGCAGGCCTCCCAGAGCGTCATCGCGTTCGAATACCGTCACATTATGGCCGGCATAATTAAGCTGTGCAGCAGCCGCAAGTCCCGCAGGTCCTGAGCCAATCACAGCAACCTTTTTGCCTGTTCTCACTTTTGGCTCCCTTGCTTTTACAAAACCCTTATCAAAGGCAATTTCAATGATATGTTTTTCAATTTCTTCAATCGCAACTGCTGGCTGATTTATACCAAGTACGCATGCACTTTCGCATGGAGCAGGACAAATTCTGCCGGTAAATTCAGGGAAATTGTTTGTAGATGAGAGTATATCGTAGGCTTCTTCCCAGCTCTGACGATAAACTGCGTCATTGAATTCCGGTATAATATTTCCCAGCGGACATCCGCTGTGACAAAAAGGAATCCCACAGTCCATGCACCGCGCAGCCTGCTGATTCAGCTTTGGTTCAGAGTATCTTTCCACAAACTCATTATAGTCATTCAGGCGTTCCTTTGCAGGGCGCTTTGAAGGGAGTTCACGGTTATACTCTAAGAATCCGGTTGGCTTTCCCATTATTATTCTTTAAAAATTGATAATTTTAAAATGAATTTTGGTTGACTGCTGTTATTTCATCACAGGTTCGAGCCTTCTTGCAGCCAGCACCTTTTTGTAATCCCTTGGGAAAACCTTGATAAAGTTGCGTGTCTGGTTTTCAATATCGTCCAGGACAAACTTCGCTACGGTACTGCCTGTATAGTCGAAATGTTTGCGGAGTAGTATTTCAAGATCCCTCACATCGTCTTCATTAAGTGGGTCCAAATCAACCATTTCCATATTACACATTTCGCTGAAACGCCCCCTTACATCATAAACATAAGCAATGCCGCCGCTCATGCCCGCCGCAAAGTTTCTGCCGGTTTCGCCGAGTATCACAATTTGTCCACCTGTCATATATTCACAACCATGGTCACCAACACCTTCTACAACTACGCTGGCGCCCGAGTTACGAACTCCAAACCTTTCGCCGGCCTTACCCCGGATAAAAGATTCACCCGATGTAGCACCATAAAAAGCGGTGTTACCAATAAGAATATTTTCTTCAGGCACATAAGTTGCCTGTTTGGGAGGATAGACAATCAATCTTGCGCCGCTTAATCCTTTTCCAAAATAGTCATTGGCATCACCTTCCAGTTCGAGGGTTACTCCTTTTGTATTGAAGGCTCCAAAACTCTGGCCCGCTGTTCCTGTGAATTTGAAATGAATGGTATCCTCGGGAAGTCCTTCAGCATGGTATTTTTTAGTGATCTCGTTACTCAGAATCGTACCTGCAGTTCGGTCAGTATTCCGGATCGGGAAGGAAGCCTTAACCTTTTCCTTGTTTGTAATGGCAGGTTTAGCTGCTTCGAGCAGCTTCCAATCGAGTACCGCTTCAATCCCATGGTCTTGCTCTTCCATTTTGTAGAGACCGGTATTGTCAGATTCAGGCTCCCTGTAAAGTATGGGTGCCAGGTCAAGTTTTTTATATTTCCAGTGATTGATATTTTCACGAAGTTCAAGACCATCTACCTGGCCAACCATATCGGTAACCTTTCTGTAACCAAGCTCAGCCATGATTTCTCTCAGCTCCTGGGTAATAAACTTAAAGAAGTTCACCACATGATCGGCATCCCCGGTGAATCGCTTACGAAGCTCGGTATCCTGTGTTGCTACCCCTACAGGGCAGGTATTTAGATGGCATTTACGCATCATAATACAACCTTCAACAATAAGCGCAGCAGTGGCTACACCCCATTCTTCTGCGCCGAGCAAAGTAGCGATAGCTATATCACGTCCGGTTTTCATCTGGCCATCGGCCTGGAGTACAACGCGGCTTCTTAATTTATTTTTCACTAAAGTCTGATGAGATTCGGCCAGGCCAAGCTCCCATGGAAGACCAGCGTGTTTGATCGAACTTACTGGTGAAGCACCGGTTCCGCCGTCGAAACCCGAGATCAGTATCACATCAGCTTTTGCTTTTGCAACGCCTGCTGCAATAGTTCCCACCCCTGCCTTAGACACAAGTTTCACATTGATACGGGCTTTGCGATTCGCATTTTTCAAATCGAAGATTAACTGGGCGAGATCTTCAATTGAATAAATATCGTGGTGCGGTGGTGGTGAAATCAGCCCCACCCCCGGAGTAGAGTGACGGGTTCTGCCGATCCATTCATCAACCTTATGACCGGGCAATTGTCCGCCCTCACCTGGCTTGGCGCCCTGTGCCATCTTGATCTGCAATTCATCAGCTTCTGTTAGGTACTCACTTGTTACTCCAAACCTGGCAGAAGCCACCTGTTTGATAGCGCTTCGCATTGAATCGCCATTTTCAAGTTTTACATAACGGATCGGATCTTCTCCACCCTCGCCGGTATTGCTTTTTCCTCCCAGGCGGTTCATGGCAATGGCAAGCGTGGTATGCGCTTCCCATGAAATTGAACCGAAAGACATTGCCCCGGATGCAAAACGTTTATAGATGTTTTCAGCAGGCTCCACCTCATCAATAGAGATCGATGGGCGGTTATGCTTGAAAGTAAACAGGCTTCTTAAGGTGACAGCCTTTTCACCCTGCTCGTTAACCAGTTTTGAATATTTTTTGAAAGTGTTATAGTCGTTGCTGCGGGTTGAATACTGCAGAAGGTGAATCGTTTGCGGATTGAACAGGTGAACCTCCCCTTTTCTTTTCCACTGATAAATGCCACCTACAGTAAGACGATCGCTCGGAACATCTTTCTGGCTGAAAGCAAAATAATGCTTGGCCAGGGTTTCTCTTGCAATTTCATCAAGACCCATTCCTTCAATCCTTGAGATTGCCCCGGTAAAATAACGGTTTACCACATCTTTGCTAAGCCCGATGATCTCAAATATCTGAGCGCCCTGGTAAGACTGCAGGGTTGAAATTCCCATCTTTGAAAAAACCTTCAGCAATCCATCGCAAACAGCTTTTATATAATTTTTCTTTAATTCTTCTGTATCGAGTGTAGTCTGAATCTTGTTATTCAGCTTCATGTCCCGGATCGATGAGATCGCGAGATAAGGGTTGATGGCAGTTGCACCAAAAGCAATAAGACAGGCGAAATGGTGTACTTCCCAAACATCACCGGCTTCAACAACAAGACCCACCTGGCCACGTAATCCTTTACGGATAAGGTGGTGGTGAACAGCAGAAACCGCCAGTAGCGAAGGAATCGGTGCGTGGTCCGAATCGATCGCCCGGTCAGACAATATCAACACTTCAAATCCATCTTCAACGGCATCCACTGCATAACGGCAAAGGCGATCAAGGCCTTTTTGAAGTGAACCTGGTTTATTATCTGCCCTGAAATAAGTCTGGAGCGTTTTTGCCTGGAAAATCCCCGTATCTATACTCCTGATCTTTTCAAGCTCGTGATTTGTGAGTACAGGGTGTTGAAGTGCCACACAGTGACTCGCCAGCGGGTCTTCCTGTAACAGGTTACCATTGTTGCCAGCGAATGTGGCCAGTGACATAACCAGGCGCTCACGAATCGGATCGATTGGTGGGTTAGTTACCTGTGCGAACAGTTGCTTGAAATAACTGGTGAGATGCTGTGGCTGATCGCTGAGCACAGCCAGGGGAATATCGGTACCCATCGAGCCGATCGGCTCCTTGCCGTCTGTCGCCATCGGGGCAATGATAGTATCCAGGTCTTCGGTAGAATAACCGAAGGCTTTTTGGTATTTAAAGATCTGGTCGTGTTCCAGGTGAGTAAACAATACTCTTGGTTCCGGTAACTCCTCCAGCCTGATTTTATATTTATTCAGCCATTCTGAATATGGTTTTTGGGAACAGATGGTATTTTTCAGTTCATCATCACTAATGATACGACCCTGCTCCATATCAACCACAAACATTTTTCCTGGCTGCAAACGGCCTTTTTCAATGATCATGGCAGGATCTACCGGCAATACACCGGTTTCCGAAGCCATGATTACACGGTCGTCAGAAGTAACACAATACCTTGAAGGTCTCAGGCCGTTCCGGTCAAGGGTAGCGCCGATTATTTTTCCATCTGTAAATGAAATAGATGCCGGACCGTCCCAGGGCTCCATCAGGCATGCATGAAATTCATAAAACGCCTTCTTAAGCGGGGGCATTTGCTCATTACCATCCCACGCTTCAGGTATCAGCATCATCATAACATGAGGCAGGGATCTGCCTGAGAGGGCCAGCAATTCTATAATATTATCAAGACAGGCGGAATCGGATTGTCCCTGGGTAACAATCGGCAAAAGCATGTCCATTTCTTCCTTGGAAAAAAACTGGGAAATAAACCCTTTTTCACTGGTTTTTAACCAGTTGATATTTCCCTGGAGGGTATTGATCTCGCCGTTGTGCGCGATGAAGCGGAAAGGCTGTGCCAGCTTCCATGAAGGAAAGGTGTTAGTAGCGAACCTTGAATGCACCAGGCCAAAGGCCGACACTACCCTTTTGTTGCTGAGATCAGGAAAATAACTTCTAACCTGCATTGAAGTTAGCTGACCTTTATAAACCACTGTTTTATAAGACAATGAGGCAATATAAAAGCCTATCTGATCTTTTCTGACAGTATTAATTATAGTATGTGTGGAATAGTTACGGAGGATAAACAGCTTTCTTTCAAAATCATCCGGGTTGGTTATATGATCGGGACAGGCAATAAATACCTGCTCCATTTCCGGTTCAACTGAAAGTGCTGTAGCACCGATTCCATCTGTATGTACCGGAACTTTGCGGTAGGCAAGAATTTCAAGCCCGAGTTTTTCGGCAGATCTGTTGAAGATATCCCTGCATTCTTCGCGAAGGCGTATATCGCGTGGAAAAAATATTACTCCAACACCATACTTACCAAAGGAAGGTAAATGAACACCGAGTTTTATACATTCATCGAAGAAAAATTCATGCGGTGTCTGGATCATCAGACCGGCCCCATCTCCTGTATTGCTTTCACAGCCACAGGCACCACGGTGTTCCATGTTTTCCAGAACAGTTAAAGCATCGGAAACATTTTGGTGAGACTTATTACCCTTGATATTGGCCACGAATCCAATACCACATGCGTCCCGCTCAAACTCCGGGGAATACAAACCCACGTTGCTCGCCATCGTTGATTAATTTTTGGTTTGATAATATTCAATGAAATAGTCAATTCTTCATACAGGCATCAAGAAACATAGCAAGCAAGCATATGAAAATACGAAATAATATTCAATTAATTCGAATACTGCCGTATAATTTTCCACAAATAACTCCAAATTATCGTTGATAAACATGCACAATCCGGACCGCTTTACACTGTTAATCAGCAGGCTGAAATTTTGCTGTGCATATTCCGGAACAATAATGGTTAACCGGCATTAAAATAATAATGAAACGGGTTGGGTAGACCCCGAAAGATCTTTAGCAAGGATTAAACTTATAACACCAGGCAGGCAGTATAGTTCATTCGCAAACCCAGTTTCCTTCTCCTGTAAATTTCGTCCAGGTAACCGGGGTGCCAGGAGACAAATATTAAAAAATGTTTGCGATATGCAGCAGCTGACTTAAACGATCTGTCTAACCTTTACCCCCCTTCAGGCTACACCGTATTTATAAATAATTTTCTCACTACTCGTCAGTCATCGCACACAACCACATTATGACGTCATTACCGGCCTCTCTCCCGGATAATGCCATCGATTTCTATTCGTGTTCTATGAACATTGTGAAATGAAATAAGAATGTCTATGGTCTTCAACTAAGTAGCAACTAAATTAAATACTTGTAACATGAGAAAAATCTTGTCTATTATAGGAGCACTACTCCTATGCCTATTCGCGAATGCACAATCATCGTCGGTATCAGGCCAGGTGAAAGATAACCTGGGAAATCCGATTCCTTACGCGACAATAAAAATTCAAAACACCAACACGGCAGTAGCAGCGGATTCAGCGGGGCGATTCTCCATCCAGGCAGCCCCTGGTGTAGTGCTGGTAATTTCCGCTGCAGGTTTTCAAGACACAAACGTAACTATAGGCAATTCTGCTATCATTGAAGTAACGATGGAAAATCCGGATGCACTTTCTGAAGTTGTTGTGACGGCACTCGGTATAAGGAGAAATAAAAATGAATTACCCTATGCTGCACAACAGGTAAAAGGTGAAGAACTAACTAAAGTAAGGACAACCAATTTTGCGAATGCCTTGTCGGGAAAAGTGGCAGGTCTGCAGATAAAGCAGAACAACACCATGGGAGGATCAACCAACATTATTCTTCGTGGTTACAAATCTATCACTGGCGAAAACCAGGCATTGGTTGTAATTGATGGAGTACCCGCGAACAACGCAAACACCAATACAGCAAACCAGCAAAATGGCCGGGGTGGATTCGATTATGGTAATGCGGCTGCAGACATCAATCCGGATGATGTGGAATCAGTGAATGTGTTGAAAGGTGCAGCCTCTACCGCTTTATATGGCTCACGTGCTGCAAATGGAGTAATTCTGATTACTACAAAAAAAGGCAGACGCGGACTTGGTGTTACATTAAATATCGGAGGCGGTACAGGTAGCATGGATAAATCTACCTGGGTCAAATACCAGCATGAATATGGTGGAGGTTATTATGATCCTGATTTCTATACTTATTCAGATTCACCACCTTCACCCAATGAACGCTTCCTTTATATTGATGCAAATGGAGATGGTGTACGTGATCTTGTGATCCCAACAACTGAAGACGCATCTTTTGGTGCAAGGTTCGATCCAAATTTATCGGTATACCAATGGAGTGCTTTTGATCCAAGGCTTCCAAGCTACCGCAAGGCCACTCCTTATGTTGCCGCACCAAATGATCCGACAAGTTTTTTTGAAAACCCCCTTTCTTCCAATGTAAGTTTATTTGTGGATGGTGGCGGAGACAGAGGTACTTTTAAATTAGGATACACCAGGAGTGATGACAAAGGTATAATGCCGAACAGCAGAATATCAAAAGACATTATCAACCTGCAGGCTTCTTATAATATTACCAGCAAACTGACTGCTAATGCAACAGTAAATTTTTCTAAGGTAAAAGGTGTTGGAAGATACGGTAGTGGTTATTCTGATGCAAGAAGTCTTGCCGGGCATTTCAGGCAATGGTGGCAGATGAATGTGGATGTGAAGGAACTTGAAAATGCCTGGAACCTCACAAAAGATAATATAACCTGGAACATGTCCGGACCTCCGGATGACCTTGGTCCTATATATTGGGATAATCCATATTATACCCGTTATGAAAGCTTCTCAAACGATAACAGGTACCGGTTATTCGGAATAGCAAGCATAAATTACCAGGTAACTGATTGGTTGAATATTCTTGGACGTGCATCCATAGATAGCTATGATCAACTGCAGGAAGAAAGAGATGGTTATGCTTCAGTTAATATTGGTAGCTATAGTCGCTTCAACCAGACATTCAGGGAATATAACTACGACCTGATTGCAAATTTTGATAAAAACCTCACCGATAAATTAAATCTAAAAGCGCTGGTTGGTGGTAATCTCCGGCAGAATCATATAAACTCAATATTAGCAAGCACGAATGGCGGTTTGATAATTCCCGGTTTATATGCATTATCTAATTCAGCAAATCCCATCAATGCTCCTACAGAAGTAGATCAGCGTGTTGAAGTGGGTGGTGTATTTGCAGGTGCAACCCTTTCATATAACCAGTTACTGGTATTAGATCTTACTGCCAGGACAGACCAGTCTTCAACATTACCAGAAGGAAACAACCAGTATTTTTATCCTTCGGTTTCCGGTGGATTTATATTTTCGAAACTGTTACCAAATGTTACCTGGCTGAACCAGGGTAAGGTAAGACTCAACTATGCAGAAGTTGGAAGCCCTGCGCCATGGGATTACACTACTAACAGTTATGATCAGCCAACACCATATGGAGGTGTTCCTTTGTTTTCCGTTTCCAATCAAAGAAGGAACCCTGAGTTAAAACCTGAAAGAACCCGGAGCTATGAAGCGGGACTCGAATTAAGTTTATTAAAAAGCCGGGTTTCCCTGGATCTTACCTACTACAAAACAAATACTGTTGACCAGATCATTCCGGTGACAGTATCTGGCTCCACTGGTTATAGCACAAGAATTATCAATGCAGGTGATGTTGAGAACAGGGGCTGGGAAGTATCATTGACACTTGTACCGGTTCGAACACCAGATTTCAGCTGGACCATAAATACCAATTGGACGAGGACCAGAAACGAAGTAAAAAGCCTGATTGGCGGAACCCAGAATATTGTAATTGGTTCATTCCAGGGCGGTGTCACTTTGAATGCGGCAGTTGGTGAACCTTTTGGAACATTGAGGGGCAATGATTATGTGTATGATGAAAAAACCGGACGCCCGATTGTTGGTGACGATGGTTACTATGTTGTATCTCAAACTACCAACAATATCATTGGAAATATTAACCCTGACTGGGTTGGTGGTATCAATAACATTATCACTTACAAAGACCTTTCATTTAGCTTTTTGTTCGATGGTCGCCAGGGTGGTTCTATTTATTCCATCGATCAGTGGTATGGCCAGGGTACTGGTCTCTACGAGGCGCAGTCAGGACTAAATGATCTTGGGAACCCGGTACGAAATTCAGTCGCAGAAGGTGGCGGTCTTATCTTTCCAGGTGTCCTCGAAGATGGTACAGAAAATACACAGCGTGTAATCCTGACAGGGCTCAGGGGATATGGCTATAACAACTTCCCTAATAAAAGCGTGGTTTATGATGCAAGCTTTATCAAGCTGAGAGAAGCAAATCTTACCTGGTCAATTCCGAAACGTATGTCTGACCGTCTCGCGCCGGTTAAAGGCATTGATGTGTCACTGTTCGGTAGAAATCTTTGGATGGTGCATAAAAATCTTCCTGATGCAGATCCGGAAGATACCGGAAGCTCTGGTAATGTTCAAGGCTTCCAGGTTGGCAGTTATCCCCTGTACAGAACTTATGGCTTTAATGTCAGATTTAAATTTTAAACCGCGAAGTATGAAAAAGCTAATTTTTCCAACCACATTTCTCGTTGCGATTTTTATCTTCTCCGGCTGCCGGAAAGATATGCATAACCTGAATGTTAATTCAAAACAGGCGCTGGTTGTGCCCGGAGATATGTTGTTCTCAAATGCACAAAAGAATTTCGCAGATATAATAACAACTCCGAATGTAAACAATAATGTTTTCGAGTTTATTGTTCAGTACTGGGCAGCAACTACCTATCCGCAAGAAAGCAGGTATGATCTCGGCAACAGGAACATACCACAAAACTGGTGGACCATCATCTACCGGGATGTATTAAAAGACCTTGGAGAAGCACAAAATTTAATTGCTGCTGAAACTCCGTTGCTCGACGAAGAGAAGGTTGCCCAACAAAACAGGCTGGCAATTGTGAAAGTAAGCAAAGCACATGCTTACTATGTGCTGGTAAATACTTTCGGTGATATTCCCTATTCAGAAGCACTGAATATTGAAAACACCACTCCGAAATATGATCCCCAGCGTACCATCTATTATTCATTGCTTGATAGTCTTAATGATGCGATCAGCAATATGGACTTAACCGGCGAAAGTTTTGGCTCCGGTGATCTGATTTACGATGGTGATATGGAAGCCTGGTACAAGTTTGCCAATTCACTGCGACTTCGGTTCGGGATCCTGCTAGCGGACATCGACGCTGCAAGATCAAAGAAAGAAGTGGAAGCTTCTGCCCCTGATGTGTTTGAATCAAATGATGACAATGCCGTTTTCAATTATCTTACGACTCCACCTAACACAAATCCTATCTGGACCAATCTTGTGCAAAGCAATCGAAATGATTATGTACCCTCAAATACAATTATCAATGTGATGAATCCATTGAATGATCCCAGGAGACCATTCTGGTTTACACTCGGTCCGAATGGAACTTATTCCGGAGGTATTTATGGGGCGGGTAATACATTTAGTAACTTTTCGCATATGAGCGACAAAACGTTGGCGGCTGATCTTCCCAGTGTTATCATGGATTATGCTGAGGTTGAATTTTTACTTGCTGAAGCTGTTGAAAGAGGAATGAATGTGGGCGGTACGGCTGCACAACATTACAGTAATGCGGTTAGGGCATCTATTGCGTATTGGGGTGGAACGGAAGCACAGGTAGCGACTTATCTTGCCAACCCTGCGGTCAACTATGTTACTGCAGCGGGTAATTACAAACAAAAAATTGGTACACAGCTTTGGCTTGCTTTATACCTACGTTCGTTTGATGAGTGGGTCCACTGGCGCAGGCTCGATGCACCGGTTTTGGTGAAACCAGCTTCTGCCATTACAGACATTCCTGTTCGATACACTTATCCGTTTAACGAGCAAAATCTCAATGAAGTCAATTACACATCAGCTTCGCAATCAATTGGCGGCGATGCAGTAACAACGAAGTTGTTCTGGGATAGGTAAACAGAGAAATGAATTATGAGTTATGAATTATGAAATCAGTTATGAGTGAGTGAAATATGAGTGCTTTATGAAGCAGTCATATCTCATAATTTGCATTTCATAACTGATTTCATAACTCATAATTCATATTTCATATTTTTTTCTAATTGGTTGTGATTAAGAGCGGTTGAAACAAATTCTTTTTTAGTCGGGCTCTACCAATAAAGCGATCGCCATCGATTTTATAGAATTGGGATGGGAAAATCATGATGTCTTCTTCCCGTGTATCAAATAATAAATCCTTGCTGACCTTACCATCTTTGGTAATCTTTGAAACGATCACCTGGCCACCAAATCCATCCAGGTGATATCTTGGAACTTCATCTTCGGGAAGTTTAAGATTTTTAAGATTATCAAGATAGAGAAAGTAATATCCTGTTTCGTCATTGATAAGTTTAAAGCCCATAGTACCGCGACCGGCCGAACCTCTTTGCCTTTTCGGAATCTTACGCATCCACTCAAAAGCACCACTTGCATTAACGCGGGCGGCAAATATGTCTTCATAATAATAAGTGTAGGTGATCCTGGTATAGCCGGAGGAAGATGTAGAATAATGTTGTATTACCTGGTACTCTTCACAGGTAATCAGGATGCCGCCGTCTTTCTCAACGATCACATCTCTTACCTTTAGATTTTTCGCTTCATAATCATCGTTCTTTTCAATTTTTCTCCTGCTCCTGGCTGACTCAAATTTGGCGAGCTCCTCTTTGGGAAATTCATAATACCCATTTTTATACTTTACTAGTTTATTATCTTTATCGATGGTGGATAGGAATATACCATCCGTACCCGCACCTTTTGATTTCTTACTGTATGTACAGGCAATAATCATTTCATTAAGGGAATTTTCTGTTATCGTGGTTTCACGGATATAATTTTCGTCGACTGTAACAGGTATAGAAATGATTTTTTTACTGTCTTTGGTAAATTTCAGAACTTCATAATGATATCCCGGTTTACCGGTACTCTTATCCATTTCCTTACGCTTTTCAGATTCGTAAACTTTTGCCAGCAGATAACCATTTCCCTTTGAATCTACCGAGAAATCGGAATTGTCCATAACAGCCTCGGTATACGGCATTGTAAATTCATTGCCCCAGATCTTTTTCATGTTGTTATCAAAAACCTGGAAACCAATTTTGTCGAAGTTCTTTTTATCGTTCCGGGTTTCTGGCGTAAGGCGATAACTGACGCAAAGAATTTTCCGTTCAACGTCAAAGTCGAATTCGTATTTATCTGTTGTTTTTGCCCCATAAAAACCCCGCGGCATTTTACTTCCTGCAATTTTGGAAGTTTCGAACATCTTTCGATTCGCTTCCGCGATCTTGCCGGTCTGCACATTTATTTTGTCGTAGAACAACATCTCTGTTTCTGAACTTTTATCCCAATCGCTGTGCAGCCAGAAATAATTGTTATTACTGAAATCAGCCAGGATTTCGCTGTTAAAATTCCTTGTTACATCAAGATCAATTTTTTGTTCAAGCGATTTGTTTAAAGTCTTAGGATTGAAACGAACGACTATTAATTCTTCTTTCTTAATGGACAGGTTAACCAGTCCATCTTTTTCGTTCCCGAAAAATGCTAGGTCCTCGGTCTTGCGTGGCAGATCATATTCCTGGCCAAGCTTAAAATTGAACTTTGAGTTTTGTGCGTATGCACCGGTGTAGCTGATGGATAAAAAGCCGGCAGCTAAAAGAAAAAGGGGTTTAGTCATTGATCGGAGTTAAGGAGTTAATAAGTTTCTGAATTTATGTTGTATAATAAAGCTTTTACAGGCGATCTTGAATTGTTTATGTGATTAAACTTATATTTTATCACATTCAATTTTATTTATGCCCTTACATTTTATTTATGCCTTACATTTTATCAAATGATGTATATATGAAAAGCTATCGCATCATGTTAAGGCGCGGTCATCATACCTGACCCTGTTGTTTTATAAGTGTTTATTCCCCAGGTTCCTACAAATTCTATATCACAAAATGTTACTGTAAGTTTGCCGTTTACGTGCGTCACATAAGCTTTTCCGGGACCAGAGCTAAACACAACCTCACTATATTTAGATGATATGTAGATTGAATATGGATTATAGTCAGAAAGTGCAGTCGAACTTTCAATTGTATAGATGCCATCTTCCGGTTCGAGAAAATCCCAATACATATTGAAATGAATGTTCAGATTCGGATAACCCGGGCCATAATAACCGGTCATGGTTCTTCGTCCATATAAACCATCTCTCTCAACTGTGACAGATGAAAATTGTATATCTGGTATCGAGGAAAAGGATGCTGTATTTGTGACGACAGAACAAGGAGCAACTGCGGGCAGGTTAATGACTTTGATATATATGCTATCAAATTGAGAAGGGCAGTCTCCATTACCTACACTGAGATAATACCAGCCCTGATCTCGTTTTGAAACCGCGGGGTTAAAATATCCCGGGCCACCCGAAATGGTGTTCGGGTTCTCTCCAAGATGCCAGATATACAGGGCGCTGGTTGCAAGCAGATTTGTTTTGAGGTCTAGTGTATCCCCTACATAATAGCTGTCTTTACCTCCCGTGATTTTAATTTGCTGAATTTCGGCACAGTTGTCCGATTGTTTTCCGCAGGAGGTAAAAAATAAAAGCAGCGGAAGAACTGAAAGGATTGTTTTCATAGTTTTCATAAGATAGGGCCGGCTTCTGCAAGTTGGACCAAAATTCAAAGCGGGCAGAATTAAAGGCGGCTCCAAATTATATAAAAATTCCCTTTGTTGCAAGCTTTCGAACAACCGGGTTCTTATCGGCAGGAATGGCTATAGAACGATCATCACCATCTATCTGCCAACAATCATAAAAAAGCCCCCCTGGAAAAGCCGGGAGGCATTAAATATATAATATATAAATGATTACACTTATAACTGCTCTACAATATTATTGAACGAGATACTGAAAAGAATGTCGGTTTTAATAAAACGATGTATCCGAAAGGCTGTTGTTTTTCATTAAACGAGATAACTGAAAAGGTGTCGTTTACTATTAAACGAGGTAACCGAAAAGACTGTCATTTTTATTGAGTTCTGTAAAAGTGATGTTGTAGCGCTGCATATTAAGCAACAATACTTCATAGTCTTTTTTGCTTTTCAATTCTATTCCAACAAGTGCCGGGCCTGTTTCTTTATTGTGTTTTTGCATATATTCAAACCTGGTGATATCATCATCCGGTCCGAGTACATGGTTCACGAACTCTTTCAGAGCACCGGGCCGTTGCGCGAAACGTATAAGAAAATAATGTTTGAGCCCTTCATATTGCAGGCTACGCTCCTTTATTTCCTGCATCCTGTCTATATCATTGTTACTTCCGCTTACAATACAAACAACCTGTTTGCCACGGATCTGATCCGTGAAATCATCCAGCGCAGAAATAGACATTGCCCCGGCGGGTTCCACAACAATTGCGTCCTCATTGTATAGCTGCAATATTGTTGAACATATCCTTCCTTCCGGAACCAGGTGCATGCCGTCCAGTACATCCTTACAGATAGAATATGTTAATTCGCCAACACGTTTTACTGCAGCACCATCAACAAATCTTTCGATATTTTCAAGGGTAACCGGATGGCCCGCCTTGAAGGCAGCAAGCATTGATGGTGCACCTTCCGGTTCAAGGCCAATCAGTTTTGTTTTAGGAGAATAAGTTTTAAAATAAGATCCGACTCCGGCACTAAGTCCTCCACCACCGACAGGCATAAACAGGAAATCGATATCTGACTTATCCTGTAAAATTTCAAGCCCGACTGTTGCCTGGCCCTCGATAATCCGGTAGTCATCGAATGGGGGAATAAAAGTCATTCCATTATCTTCCGTATACTGTTTTGCCGCAATTGCACAATCATCAAACGTATCGCCAACCAGCTTCACTTCAATATTATCCGCACCAAACATTTTCGTTTGTTTAACTTTTTGGTTTGGCGTGATAATCGGCATAAACACAACACCCCGTGTATTCAATTTCCGGCAGGAATAGGCAAATCCCTGGGCATGATTACCCGCGCTGGCTGTTACAACACCCTGTTGCAGGTCTTCATCAGAGAGGCTACTCATCATATTATAAGCGCCTCTCAGTTTGTAAGAGCGTACAACCTGCAGATCTTCCCTTTTCAGATACACATCACATTGATACTTACGGCTGAGATTGTTATTATAAGTGAGCGGCGTGCGATTAATAATCTTATATAACCGTTTTGCTGCAGCCTCAAAATTTAGCAACGGTCTTGTATTGGTTGGAACTTCCATATTATTTGTTTTTCCCGATATATACAGCAAATGCTTTTCGCCACCCTTCTCTGATATCGTTTTCAGGATGATCTCTCAAAAGGTTATAAAAAGCATTTGCTGTCATGAATACTACGCCTGAATCTGTATTCTTTTATATCACGCGTATCACTTGTTATGTTCAGTTCGCGGAAGCCGTAACTTTTTTGCCTGCTTCTTCTGCCTTCTGATTTTCAGGACGAAGAGATCTCACTGTTTTTCCAGCCTGCCACAATTCGCTATCTCTTAATTCTTTCAGTTCAACTTCCAGTTTCTCGCGATAGTCTGCCTTGCTGTTGCTTTCAATTGATTTAGCAGCCTCTTTTCCTGAAGCAACGCTTTCGTATAATTCAGTGAACACGGGTAAGGTTGCATCCCTGAATTTCTTCCACCAGTCCAGAGCACCACGTTGTGCAGTAGTAGAACAGTTTGCATACATCCAGTCCATTCCGTTTTCTGCTACAAGTGGCATAAGTGACTGGGTCAGCTCTTCAACAGTTTCATTAAATGCTTCCGAAGGTGTATGACCTTTCTTACGCAGTACTTCGTATTGAGCAGCGAAGATTCCCTGGATCGCACCCATCAATGTTCCTCTTTCACCGGTAAGATCTGAGTAAACTTCTTTTCTAAAATCTGTTTCAAACAAGTACCCGCTTCCAACAGCAATTCCCAAGGCAATTACTCTATCTTTTGCTTTACCTGTTGCATCCTGGAAAATCGCATAGCTACTGTTCAATCCACGACCCTGCAAAAACATCCTGCGCAGAGAAGTACCTGATCCTTTTGGAGCAACAAGAAACACGTCTACATCTTTAGGAGGGATGATATTAGACTGTTCGTTAAACGTTATTCCAAAACCATGAGAAAAATATAAAGCTTTTCCTGGTGTCAGATGTTTCTTTACAGTTGGCCACAATTGAATCTGAGCAGCATCGCTTAACAAATAACAAATGATGGTTCCTTTTTCAAGTGCCTCTTCAATTTCAAACAGGGTTTTTCCAGGTACAAAACCGTCTTTAATAGCTTTGTCCCAGGTTTTCGAATCTTTCCGCTGACCTACAATTACGTTGATACCGTTGTCTTTCTGGTTCAATGCCTGGCCCGGACCCTGTACACCGTAACCGATTACTGCTACCACTTCGTTTTTCAGGACTTCCTGAGCTTTAGCAAGCGGGAATTCTTCGCGTGTTACGACATTTTCTTCCACGCCCCCGAAATTTAGTTTTGCCATGATGAGACTTTTTATTTGTGATTTGTTTATTAATTATAAAACGACTTATTAGAGTTATGAGTGATGAGTGATGAGTGATGAGTTAGTTATTAGTGCTTTAGTTATGAGTTTTAGATACTTTATTTAGATACTTTATTTAGATACTGTTTTATATAAGGGCGTATGATGTTCTATATAAAGGGGTGGAGGCTTACATGGTAAAAACTTCATCCTGTTGGTCCAGAAATTCATTTTCAACGAGTTCTTCGCCGGGTTCCACTTTTTCAAATTCTTTTAGGCGTTCATGGAAGCCGTTACTTGCTTTGATGATCGCCACTCTTGCGCTACGGACGAATTCAATTAGTCCATAAGGTTCGAGTACAGTTACAAGTCGCTCTGTTTCCTCGCGGTGACCGCTTGTTTCAAAAATGGTGTAGTCTTTACGTATCACAACAGCACGTGCGCCATATTCGCGGAGCAAACGCTCGACTTTTACTTTTTCAGCGATTGCATCTGTTGACACTTTATAAAGCGCAAGCTCCTGCCAGACAATCTCTTCATCAGTATTATAAAAGGCTTTTAAAACATCAACCTGTTTTTCAATCTGTCTCGCAAGTTTCTTCACAACATCTTCCGTTTCATTGATCACAATGGTAAACCGATGTATGCCTTCGATTTCAGATGGTGATGTGTTGAGACTTTCTACATTTATCTTTCTGCGCGAAAATATTATAGCAATCCGGTTTAATAAACCGATTTGATTTTCTGTGTATACGGTAACCGTGAATTCCTGTTTCATATAAAAAATTTATCACTGTTCTTTTGATGATGTTGGTACTGGCAAGACTTATTCTTTAGACCTGGTTGAAATGCATTTGAATTTCAATTGATAGTTTCCTTACTTCAACCTGATCTCGGCAACACTGCAACCCTGTGGCACCATTGGAAAAACATTATTTTCTTTTCCAACCATCACTTCAAGCAGATATGATCCGTCATGATCAAGCATTGTTTTCAAAGCATCCTTCAGTTTTGCGCGTTCAGTTACTTTGTTACCCTCTATATAATATGCTTTTGCTACAGCCACAAAGTCGGGACTGGTAATATCAACAAAAGAATATCTTTTATCATTAAACAATTGCTGCCACTGGCGGACCATTCCCAGGAACTCATTATTCAGTATGAGGATCTTTACATTCACCTTGCTTTGCATAATTGTACCCAATTCCTGGATAGTCATCTGGAATCCACCATCTCCGATTATTGCAACAACGGTCCGGTCCTGATCACCAAACTTTGCACCTATAGCAGCAGGTAAAGCAAATCCCATTGTGCCAAGACCGCCACTGGTAATGTTACTTTTTGTTTGATTGAACCTGGCATAACGACATGCTACCATCTGGTGCTGACCTACATCGGTCACAATGATTGCATTACCCAATGTTAATTCGTTCAACGCTTTGATTACCTCCCCCATGGAAAGAATTTCAGTAGTTGGGTTCATTTCAGGAGTAATACAAAGTTCCTGCTCCTGCTCTTCGTATTCACGGAACTTCTGTAACCAGCCCGGATATACTTTTTGCTCAACAAGTTCAGTCAGCATAGGCAAAGTTTCTTTACAATCGCCCCAGACACCAACAGTTGCTTTTACGTTTTTGTCTATCTCGGCCGGGTCTATATCCAGGTGAATCACCTTTGCCTGCTTGGCGTATTTATCGAGCCTGCCGGTAACACGATCATCGAAACGCATCCCTATCGCAATCAGCACATCACATTCGTTAGTCAGAACGTTCGGACCATAGTTCCCATGCATTCCAAGCATTCCCACGTTCAATGGATGATCAGTTGGTATGGCACTCTCACCCAGGATTGTCCATGCTGAAGGGATACCGGCTTTTTCGATAAAACGCTTAAACTCATTTTCAGCTCTGCCGAGTATTACGCCCTGGCCCCAGATAACAAATGGCTTTTGCGCTTCATTGATCAGCTTCGCAGCTTCTTCAATATATTTTTTCCTGATTATAGGTTTTGGCCGATAGCTACGGATATGATTACAGATTTCATACCCTGCATAATCGAATTTCTGTAACTGTGCATTTTTTGTGATATCAATTAACACAGGTCCAGGACGACCACTACGTGCTATATAGAATGCTTTGGCAAGTGTTGCCGGAATTTCTGAAGCATCTGTAACCTGGTAGTTCCATTTGGTAACCGGGGTAGTAATGTTGATCACATCAGTTTCCTGGAATGCATCAGTACCCAGCAAATGAGCAAATACCTGCCCGGTGATACAAACAAGCGGCGTACTATCTATCATGGCATCAGCAAGACCGGTTACCAGGTTAGTGGCACCGGGGCCGCTCGTGGCGAATACAACTCCCACTTTCCCTGAACTACGGGCAAAACCCTGGGCAGCATGAATTGCACCCTGTTCATGTCGTACGAGTATATGTTTTATTTTTTCCTGGTAATCATATATGGCATCATAAATTGGCATGATGGCCCCACCAGGGTAGCCGAAAATGATATCAGAACCTTCAGCAAGCAAAGCCTCCAGAACAGCGACCGAGCCACTCACGGATTCCACACTCTTAGCCCTTGTTTCTTTTACTTCTTCTTTGGTTGTCAGTTGGATGGTACTCATACTTATATATTTAATAATTCAACTCTTTTTCAATCAGAGTGGTGAGTTGTGAGTGGTAAGTGGTGAGTTAGTTATGAATTATGAGTTATGAGTTATGAGCTTTATTTCACTCACCACTAACTCACCACTCACAACTCACCACTCACAACTCACCACTCACTACTAAAAATTACGCTTCGTCAGTAACGCAGCCTTCCGCAGCGTTTTTCACGCTCATAGCGTATTTATACAACAGTCCTTTTTTCACCTTAAGCTCCGGCTTTTTCCAGGCCTTCTTACGTTCAGCTATAACCGAATCTTCGACTTTAAGATGTATAGTATTATTTATTGCATCGAGTTCAATGATGTCGCCGTCCTGGACAAAACCAATAAGCCCCCCTTCATAAGATTCCGGTGTGATGTGACCAACCACGAAACCATGAGTACCACCACTGAAACGGCCATCAGTAATTAAAGCAACACTTTTACCGAGTCCCGCACCGATCAGTGCAGATGTTGGCTTAAGCATTTCTGGCATTCCGGGCGCACCCTTAGGTCCTTCATTTTTAATTACCACAACATCTCCGGGCTGCACACGGCCTGAGCTGATGCCTGCTATCAGCATTTGCTCGCCGTCAAATACACGTGCGGGACCTGTAAACTTCTCGCCTTCTTTACCGGTGATCTTTGCAACACTTCCCCCTTCGGCCAGGTTACCATACAATATCTGCAGGTGACCGGTCGGTTTAATGGGATGTTCGAGTGGATATAATATTTTTTGAGTTTCAAAATTGATAGGCGCGATATCTGCCAGGTTTTCTTTCAGCGTTTTACCTGTTACGGTAAGACAGTCGCCATGCAGCAAACCCTGGTCAAGCAGGTAACGCATTACTGCAGGAACTCCGCCGTGTTCATGAAGATCCTGCATCAGGTATTTCCCACTCGGCTTAAGATCCGCCAGCACTGGTACTCTATTGCTGATAGCCTGGAAATCATCCTGTGTCACAGTCAATCCAACAGATTTGGCAATTGCTATAAAGTGAAGCACTGCATTGGTTGATCCACCCAGCACCATGATTACGGTCATTGCATTTTCAAATGCTTCACGTGTCATAATATCTGATGGCTTGATATCTTTCTCAAGCAGGATGCGTATAGCCTTACCGGCATCACGACATTCCTGTTGTTTTTCCTCGCTTAATGCAGGATTTGATGATGAATAAGGAAGGCTCATACCCAGAGCTTCAATAGCAGATGCCATGGTATTCGCTGTATACATACCACCGCATGCACCGGCCCCGGGACAGGTATGTTTTATGATCCCTTTGAAGTCTTCAACACTAAGATTACCAGCTATTTTCTGACCTAGCGCTTCAAAAGCAGAGACAATATTCAGATCCTGCCCTTTATAATGTCCTGGTGCAATTGTACCACCATAAACCATGATAGATGGTCTGTTCAAACGACCCATTGCCATAATTGAACCCGGCATGTTTTTATCGCAGCCCGGAACAGTGATAACACCATCATAATACTGGGCGCCACAAACTGCTTCGATGCTATCCGCAATCAGGTCGCGGCTAACAAGAGAATAACGCATACCATCTGTTCCATTACTCATGCCGTCACTAACACCGATTGTATGAAAAGTTAATCCCACCAGGTCATTTTCCCAAACTCCTTTTTTTATAACAGCAGCGAGCTCGTTCAGGTGCATGTTGCAGGTATTGCCATCATAACCCATGCTGGCAATACCGACCTGCGCTTTATTCATATCAGCATCTGTAAGACCAATGCCATATAACATAGCCTGTGCTGCAGGTTGTGTTTCATCCTGTGTGAATGTCTTCGAATATTTATTAAGCTCTTTGTTCATCCCTGATTTTTTCTGCTATGCTTTAGCCAATTTATTTGAAAGTGATTCGCTTTGCCTGGTTTATTGTTAAAGTGAATCGTTTAAGTGATGTTTGTTTGTTGTCTATTTGCTGTCCCAGTGCACTATACAAGTTGTCCCAGTTTATTTATCGGTTCTTTGTCAGCCAGTATCGCTTTTTCAATCACCCTGTTTTTATATGCCACCTGGATCTGCCTGCTTACTGTGTTGTTCCATTCTTTATTAAAAGGAACACCATCCAGTGACTCCCATCCGATAACTTCAGCGGCGGTTCCACAGAAAAAAGCAGCATCGGCACCTTTAATGGTCTCAGTCGTAAAAAATGATTCTTCTACTACAATCCCTGCTTCGCGACAAATGTCGAGCACTGTTGAACGGGTGATACCGGGAAGAATGTTTCCCGGTGCAGGAGTGAAAATTTTACCATCTTTTTCATAAAACATATTTGCCCCGGGACCTTCTGCCACAAAACCATTCATATCGGCAAGCAATGCTTCATCATAGCCGGCAGCTTTCGCTTCCTGGCTTGCCATAATTGAGTTTACATAATGGCCGGTAGCTTTTGCCTGAATCTTAAAACCTTTAGGATTCGGGCGCTGGAAAGATGAAGTCATCACCTTTAATAAGGTGTTTCCCAGGAAGGGTTCCATCTTCCAGACAGCAATCATTATATATGATTCTGTGTTCCGGTTGAAACTCATATTTGCCGGGCAATAAACCAGTGGCCTGATATAAGCATCCTGCAATTCATTCAGACGAAGCAATTCATAAGTTGCCCTGATCAAAGCATCAGATTCGTATTCATAAGGAAGATTCAGCGCAAGTGCAGATTGCCTGAGTCTTTCATAATGTTCTTCAGCTTTAAAAATCTTTGTTTCACCACTTACTGTCCGGTAAGAACGTATTCCTTCAAAAACACCATAGCCATAGTGCAGGGTTTGTCCATACAGGTCAACCTTTGCTTCAGCTGCCCGAACAAAACTTCCGTTCAGGTATATGAGCGTATTTTCATCATAATAACTAGCCATAGTGTAAAAATTTTTTGACAAGCGGTGAAAAAAAAACGACCCGCCTTTTTTGGAGGCGGGTCGCTTAGTATCTTTTAGTTTTTATGTTATACGTTAGCTCCACCTCCGTTAAATACAGGTATAATAATAATGACGACCACAATAATGACTGTGATTAGTTTTGCAACAATATTATTTATCCTGCTATTCAACATCGTGAGCTGTATAACACGAATATACGAACCGCCTTTAAAAAAACAAAGAACTTTTAAGAGAATTATGAATTATGAGTTATGAATTATGAAACCAGTTATTAATGTAACCGGGTTCATTTCATAATTTTCTTTCATAATTCATATCTCATAATTCATATCTCTCTTGAAATAATTCTCTTCAAATTATTGTAGAGTTTCTCAACTCGATGTTTGACTTACTTATGCCATCGGGAGTGCGCTTTGTCACAAAATCACTAACCAACTCGCCGATTGTGGAGGTAGAATAGAAGTTTGTGGAGTCGATGTCCCTGGTCACAAACCCATTCACCAGCGTCCAATCAACAGCTTCTCTTACGAGTGCTGCTTCGGTAGTAAGGCCAAAATGATCCAGTAACATGGCCGCTGAAAGAATTGATCCAAGCGGATTTGCGATGTCTTTGCCGGTTGCCTGCGGATAAGAACCGTGAATTGGTTCGAAAAGAGCAGCACCTTTACCAATGGATGCGGATGGCAACAAACCAAGTGAACCGGTAATTACACTAGCCTCATCACTGATAATATCACCAAACATGTTTTCTGTAAGAATTACATCAAACTGCCTTGGATTTAGAATGATTTGCATGGCAGCATTATCAACAAACAAAAAATCAACATTCACATCAGGATAACCTGGTGCCATATCCTGAACAACTTTCCGCCATAACCTTGAAGTTTCCAATACATTGGCTTTGTCAACCAGTGTAAGTTTTTTTCTTCTTTTCTGTGCGTGCTGGAAAGCCAGGTGTGATACGCGCTCAATCTCTTCCTTTGTATAAGTACAGTCGTCGGTAGCTACTGTTTTTTCTGCATTGATTTCTTTTTTGCCAAAATAAATACCTCCTGTTAATTCGCGATAGATCACAAAATCGACTCCCTCGATGTTTTTTGTCTTTAGTGGTGACAGGTGATGAAGAGCAGGATAAGTATTTACTGGTCTTATGTTGGCAAATAGTTGCAACGACTTTCTGAGTTTAAGCAAACCTTGTTCAGGTCTTACTTTAGCTGAGGGGTCGTTGTCATATTTCGGATGGCCAATTGCACCGAATAGAATGGCATCGCTGCTTAGCGCGGCTTCAATCGTTTCATCAGGCAGCGGATTGCCGGTTTTATCGATTGCATCGGCTCCCATCAGGCAATACTTATAATTAAACTGGTGATGAAATTGCTCAGCAACTGCGTTTAACACTCGGATCGCCTGCCTCGTAACTTCGGGACCAATACCATCGCCTTCAATAACTACTATCTGTTTATTCATATAAATCTATTTCTGAGTCGTGACTAATTCGTTATCCTCTTCTTTTGTGGCTGATGTTCCTTTGTACTTCTGTTCAAATGCCAGGATCGCATCACGGTTACTTAATAAATAATCGATATCATCATAGCCATTTAACATACAGGTTTTTTTATAATCGTTGATATAAAACCTTTCCTGGTCGCCGGTTGAATCAATTGTGATTGTCTGATCTTCGAGGCTCACTTTAATGGTTGAATTGGGATCAGCTTTCACAACTGAAAAAATCTTTTGCAGGAACTCATCCGAAACCTGAACAGGCAACAGGAAGTTGTTGAGCGCGTTACTCTTGAATATATCTGCAAAAAAACTGCTGACGACAACATCAAATCCATGGTCCTTTATTGCCCAGGCAGCATGTTCACGGCTGGAGCCTGAACCAAAGTTTTTGCCGGCAACCATGATCTTTCCTTTATAGGTCGGATCATTCAGAACAAAATCGGGTTTTGGCTGATTGTTATTATCATAACGCCAGTCACGAAAAAGGTTGTCACCAAAACCGTCCCTGCTGGTAGCTTTCAGAAAACGTGCAGGGATTATCTGATCGGTATCAACGTTCTCAATTTCTACCGGAACAACTGTTGAATGAATGATATTTATGCTTTTGCCCATTGTTTGGATCTTGTGTTAATTTTCTAAAAACTCTCTTACATCACTTACCACTCCTGTTATTGCTGCAGCAGCCGCTGTGAGGGGACTGGCAAGTAATGTTCTTGCATTCGGCCCCTGGCGGCCTTCGAAGTTCCGGTTTGAAGTCGAGATACAATATTTGCCGGCAGGTATCTTGTCTTCATTCATACCAAGACAAGCTGAGCAACCTGGTTGCCTTAGTTTGAAGCCTGCTTCTTCCAGCACTTTATCCAGGCCTTCTTCAATTGCCTGCTTCTCTACCTGTTTAGAGCCGGGTACCACCCAAACTTCAACGCCGTCGGCCTTATGTTTACCTTTAATAAAAGAAGCAACCAAACGAAGGTCTTCTATACGTGCATTTGTACAGCTGCCAATAAAAACATAATCTACCTTCTGACCCTTAATCCTGGCGCCGGGTTGAAGACCCATATAGTTGAGAGACTTCATAAAAGAAAGTCTCTCAGATTCATCCATATCATTTTCAGAAGGGATGAATCCACTAACGCTCATGCCCATCCCAGGATTGGTACCATAGGTAATCATAGGGTCTATTTCTGAACCCTGTATATTTATTTCTTTATCAAAAACTGCATCTTCATCGCTGAACAATTCTTTCCAGTATTCCATCCGGCTATCCCACTGTGGGTTATCACCAACGGACGAAGGGGCGAATAACCGTCCCTTCATATAATCAAATGTAGTCTGATCAGGTGCAATCATACCTCCGCGGGCACCCATCTCTATACTCATATTACAGATGGTCATCCTCGCTTCCATTGAAAGACTGCGGATAGCTGAACCTGCAAATTCTACAAAGTAACCGGTGGCTCCGCTGGCTGAAATTTTTGCGATTATATAAAGGATGATGTCTTTGGAAACAACGCCTTTATTTAATTCCCCATCCACATTAATACGCATCAACTTTGGTTTGCTTTGAAGCAAACACTGTGTTGCCATTACCATTTCTACTTCACTGGTACCGATTCCGAAAGCGATCGCACCGAAAGCGCCATGCGTACTGGTGTGACTATCTCCACAAACAATGGTCATACCTGGCTGCGTAATTCCAAGTTCGGGACCTATAATATGAACAATGCCCTGGAACGGATGTCCAAGGCCATATAATTCGATATCGTGATTCTTACAATTTTCAATTAACTGCTGCACCTGCTTCCGGGATAACTCATCCTTGATGGGAAGATGTTGATTTTCTGTAGGAACATTATGATCCGCCGTTGCTACTATTTGTTGCGGACGAAAAACCCTGAGGCCACGCTTTTCCAGGCCATTAAAAGCCTGTGGCGAAGTTACTTCGTGTATAAAATGTTTATCGATGTACAGAACACTCGGGCCGTCGGGTATAGACTGCACTACGTGTTTGTCCCAGATCTTCTCAAATAGTGTTTTGCCCATATGGTGGTTTTAGCAAAATGGTGTTATTGTCAAAGTTGTTTTTAGCAAATGATCAGGCAGATACAATGGGTTGATAAGTTGAAGCCATTTCCTTCAGATCCTCATCTTCAACTTCCCTCTTATTATCTGCTACGATCAAAAACTCGTTGTATAAAATATCTATATCGTTCCTGGTAAATTGAAATCCAAGCACATGAAAACGGTGTGCAAGAGCAGAGCGTCCACTTCTTGCTGTTAACACAATCCGTGAGCCAGCAGCCCCGACATCTTCAGGGTTGATAATTTCATAGGTTGTTGAGTCTTTCAGAAATCCATCCTGGTGAATACCAGAACTATGAGAAAAGGCATTTGCTCCCACTATAGCCTTGTTAGGTTGAACCGGCATACGCATGGTATCTGAAACCAGGCGGCTCATGGGGTTCAGCTGGTTAGCCCTGATATCTGTATAGAAGCCGAGGGTCTGATGTTGCTTTATCACCATAACTACTTCTTCAAGCGATGTATTACCGGCTCTTTCTCCCAAACCATTGATGGTACACTCAATTTGCCTTGCACCACTCATTACACCTGCAATTGAATTGGCAGTTGCAAGACCAAGGTCATTGTGACAATGACAGCTGATTATCGCCTTGTCGATATTGGGCACATTGTTTTTCAGATAAGCGATTTTTTCGCCGTATTGATGCGGCAGACAGTATCCGGTTGTGTCGGGAATATTTACTGTTGTTGCACCGGCGGCAATAACTGCTTCGATAACGCGGGCAAGGTACTCGTTTTCGGTACGGCCGGCATCCTCTGCATAAAATTCAACGTCATCTGTAAAGTTCTTCGCCCATTTCACGCACTGAATAGCCCTTTGAAGGATATCTTCCCGGTTAGAATTAAATTTGGATTTAATATGAAAATCCGAGGTGCCAATCCCGGTGTGGATCCTGGGCCTTTTCGCGTTTTTCAGGGACTCACCTGCCACTTCAATATCCTTTTGAACCGCGCGGCTGAGTGCGCAGACAGTGGCATTGGTAATCACCTTTGAAATATCGCTAACGCTTTGAAAATCACCGGGTGAAGAAATAGGGAAACCGGCTTCGATGATATCTACGCCCAGGTCTTCCAGGGCAAGCGCAAGCTCAATCTTTTCTTTGGCGTTTAATTTACAACCTGGCACCTGTTCGCCGTCGCGGAGCGTTGTATCAAAGATGAAAATTTTCTGATCGGCCATAAAAAGGGATTGAATTTTTGTCAAAAAAAGCTGTCAGATCTTTACTTTTGTATCGGAATCAACAAGTTACAAACAGACAGCCTCCGAAATTACCCAACTTTCCGGTGGAAAGGAAATCAAAATAAAGGTTAGATTACAGGGTTGAAGGATATTTGAACTAGCTGAAACATACTGCAGTACAGTATTATAACGTTTTTTATTTACGATGCCCAACCGATCTACAGATGCGCTGTTTCAGCTTATTAAGTCTCTGGAAAAGTCAGAGAAAAGGAATTTTAAGCTTTATGTGAACCGCCACTCTTCCGGGGAAGACCTTAAAATCGTCCAGTTATTCGACGCGCTTGATAAAATGGAGGATTACGACGAAACCCTGCTGCTTCAAAGGCACAAAAGCATCAAAAAGCAACAGCTTTCAAATATGAAAGCGCATCTTTATCGCCAGATCCTAAGCAGTCTGCGCCTTATAAAACAAGAAGATAATGTTGATATTCAACTACATGAGCAGATGGATCATGCCAGGATCCTGTACAATAAAGGCCTTTATCTCCAAAGTCTGAAAGTGCTGGACCGGATGAAGGAATTCGCCCGAAGTCATCACCAGCTCACCTACCTGCAACAGGTGCTGTTTTTTGAAAAGAAGATTGAAGCCCTCCATATAACCCGTAGTATGCAGGACAGGGCAGATAAACTTACCGCACAATCAAACGAGGTGAACTCGCGGCTTGTGCTGGTAACAGTGCTTTCTAACCTTTCACTCCAGTTATATAGCTGGTACATCAAAAATGGACCAGCCAGGAACGAAAAGGATGAGCAGGCCATTCAATTGTTTTTTGATACTCATCTGCCTTCGAACGCATCGGAAGCCAGGGGATTTTATGAGAAGTTATACCTGTACCAAAGTTATTGCTGGTATGCTTTTATCCGCCAGGACTTCCTGATGTATTACCGTTATACCAGCCGCTGGGTGGAACTTTTTGATAAGGATCCGTTTATGATTGAAGTGGAAACGGCACATTATATCAAGGGTATGCACAACCTGCTAAGCGCACATTTTGATCTGCAGAACTATAAAAAGTTTAACGAAGTACTTCAGCGTTTTGAAACTTTTTCAGAGAGCGATATCGTTACTCATAACTATAACAACCGTATTCAGACTTTTGTCTACCTCCATATCTCAAAGCTGAACAAACACTTCATGGAAGGCACTTTTAGTGAGGGGGTAAAGCTTGTTCCCTATATAGAAGAGAAACTCCATGAATACAGTTTATATCTCGACCGTCACCGGGTACTGGTTTTCTACTACAAGATTGCATCGCTATATTTCGGAAGTGCGGATTACGAAACTACGGTCGATTATCTCAATAAGATAATCAACTGGAAGGTGGATCTGCGTACCGATCTGCAGTGTTATGCAAGGTTGCTTCACCTGATTGCACATTATGAGCTCGGTAATTTTGAACTGCTTGAATACCTGTTCAAATCTGTCTACCGCTTTATGGCTAAGATGGAAAATCTGAGTCTTGTTGAAGAGGACATTTTTAAGTTTTTGAGAAGAAGTTTTGGTTTGTCGCCAAGGAAACTGAAACCAGAATTCGAAAAATTACTTGAGAAGTTAAAACAACAGGAAAAAAGCAGGTTCGAAACCCGGGCTTTTGCTTATCTCGATATCATTTCATGGCTGGAATCCAAGATCAGCGATGTTCCTGTTCAGGATGTGATTCGTGCGAAATACCTGAAAGAGTCAAAACGAAAGGCTGTTGAGACTCAGCCTTAGCAGTGTTATTTATTCGAATACATCATATTTTGATTTCGCTAATCAGATGTCGTATTAGTCGCGCTTATTTTTGAATTGTTGATTTTTTCACGTTCATGGCGTTCACTCGGTTCTTCCCTTCGCCGGATGGGCCTTTCGGTTGGTTTGATTTGCCACTGTGATTCCTGGTTAGTTTGGTCGTTTATGCCGGTGGCTGCTGTTGTCTCCGGTCAGCTTTTAGCGCCTTGATCGGCTTTGTTAACCATTCTTTCAGCGGTAGTGGCTGCCCCGCCCTGATCGGCTTCAGTAACTCCGACCAGGAATCGAATGTGGCAAATCAGACCAACCTCAGGCCCATCCTGCATGCTTCAATCTCGTTCTTAAGGGAACATGCGACCAGCTCAACAAAATTCAACATTCACTTATCGCAGTTATCAGCATTGCAGTCTCTGCATTCCATTATTAGCACTTCTATTAGCACTTCAGGTTTCAGCATTCCGTTAGCAGCATGCAGTTATCGCAATGCAATAGTTGCAATTGCAATTATCCCGATAAGCTTCTCTATGCTTCGCTGAACTACGCTTGTCGAATTATACTTCAACTTCAACAATTCAGATGTTGATATTCAGCTATCGACATTTCTATTTTCTCGCTTCTATCTCTGTGTTTGAATCATACCGCCTTCAATTCGCCGGCAAGGTGACAACTAAGCCTTACCAATGATACATGCAGAAAATAAGAAATGGCTGAACATTGCATTGTAACATTAAGGCGTTACAGTACTAGGTTGCTAACCTTGCAGGTTGCAGTTCTACTTCTTTAGTCCAATGTGATCCTTCCAGACAATTGCAGATCCCCAGCTGAAGCCCTTGATATATTAGTTAAAGCGATTAGCACTATGAATGCTTTGATGATAGCGGCAATGAATTTAACTATGCGACCTGCAATGAAGGAATAGTAAGAAATGTAATGACTGGTCGCATAGTCCCCCAAATGGATGAGTGAGTTGGGAGCGGGATGGTGCTTTTGTTTGGCCTTCGTACCGTGGTTAGAGTTACTGCAGCCGATCAGGGCCCAACAGTAACTTCCCCTGAAAGAATTCTTAAAAAAAGCCGATCAAGGCACTAAAAGCTGATCGGAGACAACAACAGCCACCGGTATGAACAATGAAACTAACCACGGGACACAGCCAAACAAAAGCACCATCCTGCTCCCAACGGAGCGAAGGAATGCCACAGAACTGTTGCACAATCGTGCTGTAACAACCTTGAAGATCTATAACTAGAATTTTACTTCAAACTATGAGACCGTTGATACTCGAGATAAGCATCAATCCCACCCTTAAGATTAAATACATAATCTTTATTGAATCCGTATTGATTTATTAATTGCCTGATTGCTTTTGCTGACCTGCTACCCGACTTACAATGAAATATCAGCCTCTTATTTTTGCTAAGCTTTTCTTCCACATCAGCTGATCCATTAATAATGTCTTCCATAGGTAGTAGCATTCCGCCAATATTAACCTGGTCATATTCGGCCTTTGTCCTCGTATCAATCAGATCAATCATCTCCGCATTCTGTTTCATCCAGTAAAAATCCTGCGCGGTGATTTCGTTGATGGGATTGGTGCCAGAGCAAAAAGCCTCATAGTCAATCAGGGTATTGATGGTGGGGTTTTCACCATTGAGTGGGTTATCAATTCTTCGGTTAAGGGTAAATGTTTGACTACTCATACCGAGCGCTTCGAAATGAAAAATCTTACCTGACAAAACTTTTCCAATACCGGCAACTATTTTGATTACTTCCAACGCCTGTATAGATCCTATGATTCCAGGCAAAACACCCAATACTCCCGCTTCACTACAGTCTGGTACTGATTCAGGTGGCGGAGATACAGGAAACAAATCGCGGTAATTGGGACCGCGGCTTCCATCGATGTTTAAAAAATTAAATACCGAGACCTGGCCCTCAAACCTGAATACAGATCCGTAAACCAGAGGTTTACCGGATAAAACCGCCGCATCATTGATAAGATAACGTGTCGGAAAATTGTCAGAACCATCTGCAATCACATCATAGTTCCTGATGATGTCCATGGCATTGGATGATGTTATTTTTTCAGGGTGCGCTATTATGTTGATTAAAGGATTTAATTGCTTCAATTTTTCGGCCGCAGTACCGGCTTTCGATTCCCCGGTGTCATCTGTATCAAAAAGAATTTGTCTCTGGAGATTGCTGATATCTACATAATCATCATCCACAATACCGATGGTCCCAATTCCTGCTGCCGCCAGGTACAGCAATATTGGGCTGCCAAGGCCTCCCGCCCCTATCACCAACACCTTTCCAGCCTTAAGTTTAAGCTGTGATGATTCACCAAAGCCATTCAGGCGGAGATGACGGGCGTATCTGGCAAGTTCGATTTCAGTTAAAGAAGACAATTGAATAGAATTATGAATTATGAGTTATGAGTTATGAGTGAGTTATGAATTATGAAATAAGAGTATGCTATATGATTTTTTGATTTCACTATGTTTTTGTCTTCAATTATGATTCCGCCACGGTTTTGACTTCAATCATAACAACAAATATTATAAAACCCATGAAAATGCGAAGATCCGCAATTTTATAACTTACAACTCACTCATAACTCTTTCATAACTCATAACTCATAATTCATAACTCTATTCAACTGTCTTAGAAAAACTGAAAATTCAGGATTTTGACCTGTTCAAACTCCAGTTGAGGATTCAGCTTCCAGCAGCTGGTAATAATAGATACTTCGGCGCTTACCGAGATGATGATATAATGAAATCCGGGTTTTGCTATACTTGCTTCAAGTGGGTCCGGAATAGAGGATTTATCGGGATGCGAAACATACATTCCAAGAAGCGTCACCTGGTTTTCTTCAGCGATCTTTTCTGCATTCAAGAGATCCGCGCCGCTTAGTTGTAACATCCCGGAACCTGTAACATGTGTCACCTGCACCGTTCCATCGTGGTTGACCACCCCATAGAAAAAACCACGGCATACGCTGGGGTAGGCAGCGACTGCATCACTGATCATCTGATCGTTCGGCTTCGGTAGTATTGCTATCATATAAGATGAGATATTATATAAATCATATTCCTATCTGATATAAAAATTGTTCCACCGGGTTAATTCCCTTCCAAACCAAGCGAGGATTCAATCCATCTTGTCTCGAAATCGTTTTTTCTGGCTTTCGATTCAGTCAAATCTGCACTCCCAAAATTTCTCCTGAACAAATCCCCCTGAATAAATCCCCCTGAATAAATCTTCGTGAACAAAATCCCTCCTAAACAAACCCTCGTCAACCAATCCCTCCTTAACAGCAATCATTTCAAGTTAAGATACCCAACCAGGATACAAATCGCTCAAATTATCTACTACGTTTTTCACTGCGGTCACTCCTTTGTGCTTAAACTTAAAAACTTTCTCGTGTTTTTCAACTTACAACCCAACTCACCACTCAACTTACCACTCATCACTCACCACTCACCACTTTTATATAACTTCTTTCACCGAGCTCAATCATGCTGCTTGGTTTGTTAATTTAGCGAGTTTTTTTTCTAAGGTAGCTATTTGTTGTTTCCGTTGTTTTTCTTTGTATTCATCCATGTTGACGG
>NZ_DATHKG010000045.1:0-7977 GCF_035489435.1 Flavitalea sp. | reverse complement strand
GAAGAAAATAGCAGAAGAGGCTCCGGGATGGGACATCGGAAGTATAACCGGTATACCCTCATGGGTGGAGCTGATGCTCAAAGAAATAATCAGCGTAAACAAACTCAATAATATTCATGATATCTGGCCGAACCTGCACATTTATACTTCGGGTGGAGTTGCGTTTGAGCCTTACCGTAAGAGCATGGAGAAATTATTCGGAAGGCCACTGATTTATATTGATACATACCTGGCCTCTGAAGGTTATCTCGCAACTCAAAAACGACCTGGTACCAGTGCAATGGCCCTGATCGTTAACAACGGAATCTTTTTTGAATTCGTTCCATTCCTGGAAGAAAACATCGATGACGAAGGGATGGTTAAGCAAGGTGTACAGTCGCTCACACTGGTTGATGCAAAAGAAAATACGGAGTATGTGCTGATAATTTCTACAGTGGCCGGAGCCTGGAGATATATGATCGGAGATACAGTGGTAATAACAGATAAAAAAAATGCTGAAATTAAGATCAGTGGCCGAACCAAACATTACCTGAATGTAGTTGGTGAACAACTTTCTGTTCAGAAGATGAACCAGGCAATCCAGAAACTTGAATCTAAATTTGATATAGAAGTAGCCGAGTTCACTGCGTCTACGGTGATGAAAGATGACCAGTTTTTTATGCATTGGTTCATCGGCAGTGATAAACCGATTGACGCAGCCGCTGCTGCCAACCTGATTGATGAGGAGTTAAGTGAGAACAATAAAAACTACAAAGTGGCCAGGGGTAAAGCTTTAAAAGGGGTTGAAGTTAAAATCATTCCAACAGCTCACTTTTATAAATGGAGCGAAGAATTTAAAAAAATGGGAGGTCAAACCAAGATTCCCCGCGTGATGAAGGAAGATGATTTCAATGAATTTGGTGTTTATGTTTCACAGCTGCAGGGCAATTAAAGCCGTTAGTAAATACTGGAGGCATGTTATCATGGCAGTTTCACTTTGCAAGCCCAGTTTGTTCTTTTACTCTTCTTTCTTCCAGTTTCCTTACCTGTTCAACAATGTCGTCCGGCGAAAGATACAGCCTGGCAATCTTGTCTTTATACGCCTGGGGTAGTTCAGCATGATCCAGGATGAATCTTTTGGTTGCGATGATATATGATCCCAGTCCATGATTCACAGCATAGGTATCTGCAATCACTTCCACCTGCTTCACATATTTTCCTGATCTGAGATAATTATAACCAAAAGCAACCATACCACGGTTGCTCCTGCTTTCATAATCCATGATATGACCAAGCTCGTGCCCGATCCAGCCAATCATGATCTCCTCGGGTAATTGATGTATGGGGGTAACCGTATGAGTGAGCCTGAATAAAGCGCTGATATTTATCCGGTAACTACGGTTTGTTCTTCGCTGTAGCAGTGATCTAAAAAACGGCTGGGCTTGCATCACCGAACCTTTAAGTCTTTTTTTAAAAACGAATTTAATTGCCGTATTCTTCAATTCAGGATAAAAAGAAAGCGCCTTCAGAACGTTTTTTTCAATTATTGCAGGGATCTTTTTATTAGCCCTGAACTCATCGAATTCTTTTGTGGATTGTGCTGTTATGCCGTTAATAATGTTGTTCATAATAAAAAATATGATCCATTTCATGATGTATGTGCTTCCCTCTCATTTCGCGAATCAGCCATAACCTTTTCACGATGGCGGTGCCCCCATTCGCCCAGGGCTAACAAAACCGGTTCTAAGGTTTCGGTATAATCAGTTATCAAATATTCTACAGTTACGGGCGTATAGGGATAAACATGTCTCGAAACAAAACCATTTAATTCAAGGTCCTTAAGTTCAGTAGACAAAACCCTTGCCGAGATGCCCGTAACTGCCCGCTGCAAATCGTTGAATCTTTTATTGCCTTGCTTCAGGGCAACGATGATCCTGAGTTTCCACTTTCCCCCGATCACATACATTGCGTCTCCCACAGCAGACAGGTGTCGGTTGCACTGACGTTCGGTAACAACCGGTCCAAATGCCTCTGTATCTATAGGTTGATGCAATTCAGCGGCCACCAGTTTGCCACTCAATAAAACATTACTATCTGTTAACAATTCATTGCCTGTGTTCATAATATTCTGGTTGAAAAGGCTGAAGCGATCCCCAAGGGCACTAACCTTTGTATTAGTACTAATATTTTGTAAGCGAATCTAGTCTAAGTTTGCTGACTAAACCAAAAGTTTATGAAAATCAGGAAAATTATAACGGTTGTCGTGACCATCCTTGCAGTGCTAATGGTTGTGTTTAGCGGAGTGCTGAAATTTATCGGAGAAGAAGAGATAAAGTCGACTATGGAAAAGTTAGGCGTGCTCCCATATCTGTTGATTCTTGGATCGATGGAAATTATTTTTGCGTTGTTGTTCTTATATAGACCAACTATGAAAATCGGTTTTATCCTGCTGACCTGCTATTTTTCAGGTGCATTGGCAACTGAGCTTAGTCACGGTACTGCCTTCAACGCTGTTTTACCACTGGCGCTGGTCTGGATCTCCGCTTTCTTAAGGGATAAAACAATCTTTTTCCCGATCACGGGAACTGCTGCTCCAAAATTTTGATTGCTCCCCTTTATTCGTAACTTCTGCAGGATTAAGGTTCCTTACAAAGAATTTGGGTTCTTTCTAAAAGTAAGATTCCTTACCAAGAATAAGTTCCTTACAAAAGTGAATAACATTCCCAGCAGAAGACTTATCATATGAAAATTCTATCGCCATATTTAATCTGTATTCCTTTGCTATTTATTGCCTGTTCAACTCAAAACGAAATAGGGCAATCAGAAGCTGATGCTGTCCTTGTTTTTCAATCAGGGTTTGAGAACAGCGTTATAAAACAGCGGGAAAACAATGCTGACCTTAGCGGCGCAGATCCCGCCTTCAGGGAAAAAAACGATTGGATCAGGGACATCGCTGACCGACCTGATTTTGGCAAATTTGGCATTCAATATCATGTTGGTGATTCTTCCATGCGAAACGCAACTATCATTCCTGAACCTGGAAATCCAGGCAACCATGTGATGGCCTTTACCCTGCTAAAACCAATTGTGAACGGATCAAATGGCCGTATCCAGGCAAACATGTATGGTAATAAGGGAATGAAAGAATTCTCACAGTCTGTCCGCATATTCCTGCATGAAGATTTCAAGGCGGTCTGTTCCTATCCTGGTGAAGTGCACTGGCTAACAATTGCAGAGTTCTGGAACAATATTACCTGGAATCAATCAGTACCGGCCAGGTTTCGAATAACACTCGGGCTTGGTAAAGCAGCTGGAACAGTAAACAATCTTTCTTTCATTCTTGATGCTGAAGATTGTGAACTGTTTGCAGATAACAGCCAGCAATACACGAAAATCTGGGCCGAAAAAAATGAGTCAGTTGCAGTCCCGGTCGGAAAATGGATCACTATGAATTATTACTATAAGGAAGGAGATAAACAATCCGGCAGGTTCACAATGTCCATTATCCCTGAAGGAGGTAAAAAGGTCGTGGTATTTGATATCCATAACATCACGCATAACACTACCGACAAGGCTCCCGATGGTGTTTCAGATCTTAACCCATTAAAGCTGTACACTTCAAAGGCGCTGATCGAATTCATGGACAGCCAAAACAAAACACTGCAAATCTGTTGGGATGATTTTAAGTTCTGGCAAGGCAGGAGAAGAGAGTTATGAATTATGAGTTATGAGTTATGAGTTAAGTTGTGAGTGGTGAATTGAGTTATGAATTGAAAACAGCCAACCACATCATGCACTCATCACTCAATCATTCCTCACTCACTCATCACTCATAATTCATAACTCTTTTTACACGTCATCCTGTACATTCGTGGAGTGATGCCTTCCATTTTATGAAATAATCTTACAAAATAGTTTGTATCGCTAAAGCCGCATTGCAGGCTGACTTCACTCACTGACTCATTATTTACCGCAAGCAGATTTTTCGCAAGTTTTATTCGTTCACGGTTGATATATTCAAGTGGAGACAGGCCAAATTGTTCCCTGAACATTTTGAAAAACATGTTACGGCTCAGATAAGCTTTGCGACTTAATGTGTCTATCGCGATTTTTTCAGTCAGATTTTCAGAAATATAATTTAGTACAAAATGAAGCCGTGATTTGTTAGTATTGTTCGGTTGATTTAAAACCTGTCCAAGATGCTGACTTTGTATTAATCGTATCAATAGCTCCTTCAAACTCAGGTCCGCATAAATGTTTTTACCCGTCTCAGGACTACTACAAACCCGAATCAGTTTATTGATGAGTTCCGTTACTTCATTATCGTTATCAAAATGGTATTGATTAAAAAGTAACTTCCAATCATGCATTTCTTCTTTGTCGCTGTTATAAAACTCATTAAGATAGTGGATGGTATTGTTCAAATAACTACTATCAACTGCGAGCGCTATACATTGTGTGGGATTGTCTTCACTGGCTTCCGGAAAATCGATTAACATAGATTCATTCGCTGAAGCGATCACGGTTTCACCCGGCACATATTCAAATGCTGGTTTATTAGGAAGATGCATCACCTTCTTTCCCCTGACCATGCTCGTTATAACAAGATCGTTGAAGGTTAATGGAACATTATATGATTCCTGGTAACTTTCAAAAACATTCAGCTCGCAATTCCGGAGATTGAACACACGCCTGCTCTCCACAAGTGTCTGGAGACATCCTGGATTGGTAAGATCGATACTATTTAGGCGATGCTTTGAAGGCAATCTGGCTTTTTTTAGAATAACAATTTTAAGGAAAATATGTTCTCCGCAAAAAATCAGGGTACAATCGTGCTACAAAAAGATACGAATCAGGCGCTAAAGTACGCCAGTGTTCAGGAAATTTAAAGGGATTATTTAACGAGATAAACGCGCCATATGAGTACGAATACAAGTGCAGTTCCTAAAACTAACCTGGCCCCGAGGCCGCAATTCAAAGAAAAATATGACCATTACATTGATGGTAAATGGGTTGCGCCGGCAAGCGGCTCATATTTCGATAACATTTCACCGATAGATGGTAAAGTCTTTACCCAGGCTGCCCGCGGTAATGCCAAAGATATCGATAAAGCTGTGGACGCGGCTCAAAAAGCGTTTGTGACCTGGGGCAAGACAGCAGCTGCTCATCGGAGCAACCTCATGTTACGTATAGCCCAGGTTATTGAAGATAATCTCGAGTACCTCGCTATCGTCGAAACTATAGACAATGGTAAAGCAATACGTGAAACCAGGCTTGCAGATCTGCCATTGGTCATAGATCATTTCAGATATTTTGCCGGGGTAATACGAAGTGAAGAAGGCACAATCAGTGAACATGATGAAACAACAGTGAGTATCAATCTTCATGAGCCGATCGGGGTGGTTGGACAGATCATTCCATGGAATTTTCCATTGCTCATGGCAACCTGGAAAATAGCTCCTGCGCTCGCGGCCGGCTGTTGTGTTGTTGTAAAACCTGCCGAGCAAACACCTACAAGCATTATGTGCCTGATGGAACTGATCGGTGATATCCTGCCTCCCGGTGTTCTGAATATCGTAACTGGTTTCGGGCCCGAAGCCGGTAAACCGCTGGCCCAGTCTCCCCGCATTAACAAGGTCGCTTTTACCGGCGAAACCACTACCGGCCGCCTTATTATGCAATATGCATCGGAAAACCTGATTCCCGTAACTATGGAGCTGGGAGGAAAAAGTCCTAATATATTTTTCAGTTCAGTTGTAAATGAAGATGATGATTTCTTTGATAAGGCTGTCGAAGGAGCAGTTATGTTTGCGCTGAACCAGGGCGAAGTCTGTACCTGTCCAAGCCGTATACTGGTTCAGGAAGATATCTATGAGAAGTTTATGAATCGTGTGGTTCAGCGTGTAAAGTCTATAAAAATGGGTAACCCCCTTGATGGTACCGTTATGATGGGTGCCCAGGCTTCCGAAGACCAGTATAACAAGATCCTAAGTTACTTTGATATTGGCAAGCAGGAGGGTGCACAGGTCCTTTGCGGCGGGGAAGCTTTTAATCAGAACAGTGGCCTAGAACATGGATTCTATATACAGCCAACCATTTTTAAAGGCCATAACAAAATGCGCATCTTCCAGGAAGAAATATTCGGACCTGTAGCAGCGGTAACTACTTTCAAAACTGTAGAAGAAGCAATCGCTATTGCAAACGATACATTATATGGCTTAGGTGCAGGTGTGTGGACCCGTGACGCCCATGAATTATATCAGGTACCAAGAGCTATACAGGCAGGACGTGTCTGGGTGAATTGTTATCATGCTTACCCGGCGCACGCACCTTTCGGTGGGTACAAAAAATCAGGCTTCGGCCGGGAAACCCACAAGATGATGTTGAATCATTATCGGCAGACTAAAAATATGCTGATTTCCTATGGCAAACAGAAGTTGGGCTTTTTCTAAAATTTCAGACCGGGTGTAGTTTAAAAACGGTGACCTTAGGGTCACTGTTTGTTTTTTGAGCCGTTGGGTGCTGGCAGACGATAAATAGTCAATCTGGGCGCAAGTAGATAATGAATATTCAATCTAATCGCAGGTAGATAATAAATACTAATCCCATAATGCGGTTCAGGATAACATGCCTTAAAAATTTAATCATATGCCAGTTCCGAGAGTATTATCCACAGAAAAAGCACGCGACCTGATTGCAACGCTAAAAAAAGAGCATGGTCCGTTGATGTTCCACCAGAGTGGTGGTTGCTGTGACGGCAGCCAGCCGATGTGTTTTGGTGAGAATGATTTCATAATCGGCAGCAACGATGTATGCCTGGGTTCTATAGAAGGTTGTAATTTCTATATGCATAACGACCAGTTCGAATACTGGAAACATACCCAGCTGACTTTAGATGTCACTCCCGGCCGTGGAAGCAGTTTTTCGCTGGAAATCCCGCTCGGTGTTCGTTTTATGATCCACTCCAGGGTGTTTACTGAGGCTGAACTAGCTGAACAGAATTATGAATTATGAGTTATGAATTATGAAAGAGATTAGAAATTATGAAATATGAAGAATTGATTCAATGCTAGTTCAAATAATCATAATTTACAAAATGAGTCGGAAATCTGAACGGTTGAATTGCTATTTTCATAACTCATAACTAATAATTCATAATTCTCTTTAAATGATTTATAATTCTATTGACGCGTGATTGACTTAACACAAATAACCAATGTCCTGGTTCGCAATGCCATTGGAGCCTTGCAGGATGGAAATAAAGATAAATGGTTTGAGCTTTTTGAAGACAATGCAACCCTTTATGACGATGGCCGGCAAATTTCCTTCAAATCCTTTTTTCAGACAGCAATAGGGCATGAACGATTTACAAGTATAGATAAGATTGAAAATGGCGGGCAGCATATTTTCGGCCATTTTCACAGTGACCAGTGGGGCGATTTCAAAACGTTTTTTAAATTTTCCGTGTCGGGCAAAAACAAGATTAATAAGCTCGAGATTGGCCAGGCCAAATATTAGCGGCCAGCTATTTTCAGCAGGTATCAGCCGACCATGATTGTTCCTAATTGAATTTCTGCTTTCATTTCCTTATTTCATTTCATAATTCATAACTCATAATTCATATCTCTCTTGAATGATACTCTCAAACGTACCCTCAGGCCGGTTCATCTCTGGGCGATTGCAGTAGGGCTGGTGATCTCCGGTGAATATTTTGGCTGGAATTATGGTTGGGCAGTTTCGGGAACAGTAGGATTCCTGATAGCTACATTGGTGGTTACTATTATGTACATCACCTTCATTTTTAGCTTCACAGAACTTACCACTGCCATCCCGCATGCCGGCGGCGCTTTTGCTTATGCTTACCGTGCGATGGGTCCATTTGGTGGATTGCTGGCCGGTTATGCTACCTTAATTGAGTTCCTGCTTGCCACTCCAGCGATTGCGTTTGCGCTTGGCAGTTACCTTCATTTTCTTTATCCATCCATACCGGTTTTGTGG
>NZ_DATHKG010000044.1:0-29797 GCF_035489435.1 Flavitalea sp. | reverse complement strand
TTTATGCCCGTCAACATGGATGAATACAAAGAAAAACAACGGAAACAACAAATAGCTACCTTAGAAAAAAAACTCGCTAAATTAACAAACCAAGCAGCATGATTGAGCTCGGTGAAAGAAGTTATATAAAAGTGGTGAGTTTCAGTGGATGAGTTGAGAGTTGAGCTTTCATTACCCCGATAGGGGTTGATGTCGAATAGCCCGGGGTGACACCCCGGGCTCGGCCCTGGTATGGTGGGGTTGTATGAATAGCAATGTTGACCAGTTCAAATGCAAGGCTCAGATAAAATCAGAACCCGCATTTGCTAGTAGCCGTTAATTTGAATATGAATTTCTTGTTTTTTGTTTTTGGGAACAGTATTGACTGCTCTACATACTCGAATGCAAATAGTCTTTTAGCTGGGTGATGGTTTCCTGTTGTGAAAGGATGGTTTCTTTAACTACATCGTTTATTGAAATGATGCCTATAATCATTTCATTTTCAAATACTGGTAAATAACGGATATTTCGGTCCGACATGAGTTTCATGCAATAATCAATGCTGTCATTTGGGGTCACTCTTGGCAGGTCATCAGACATGATTTCGGAAACTTCGGTATGGGTAGATGATTTTCCCTTCAGAATCACTTTTCGTGAGTAATCCCTTTCAGTCATGATTCCTCTATACTGTCCGTTTTCCATAACCATTACTGACCCGATATTCTGATCGGCCATAATTTTCAGTGCCTCGATTACTGTCTCAGTTGGGGCCACTGTGGTGATGTTGCTGCCTTTTCTCAAAAGGACATCAGTTACTTTTCTGTTCATATGGAATATTTAGGTGGACAATCGTATAGGAAATTACAAAATATAATTTGTAATCCAAGATTGTTATTAACATACCTAAAGCATCCGGTCAGATGTTGATAAATGCCTGTCATAGGGGGTTTGGATTGACCGGCCCAGTCCAACCCATAATTCTTAATTCGGTTTTGATATCTAAGCCAAATCGCTGTTACTGAATTATTCACGCAAAAAAAAATCAATATTCTTTCTTAAAATTTCCTTGGAATGAATTCATACTGTATTTTCGCGCCGGAGAGCTGGCAGAGCGGTCGAATGCGGCGGTCTTGAAAACCGTTGAAGCGCAAGTTTCCGGGGGTTCGAATCCCTCGCTCTCCGCAAATCAATAAATATCCCGCAGCAGCGGGTATTTTTGTTTTTGGAAGTCCTGGGCAAGACGGACAACCAAAAATGTCACTGGGCGCAGTTAACGGCCCTTACTACTTTGTTAAAAATACCCTGGCCATAAGATTGCCTGTGCTGCTTGTATATATTCGTTAAGCCAAACACCCAGCAATTTCGTTAAGCTAACACCCCGCAATGAAACAAATCCTGATCTTCCTGCTAATGTCGGCCATGCTGGCAAATGTTCTTTCATGCAAAAAGAAAGATGTACTGGCAGGGATTGATAAGGTTGCCCTCTTTGCTGATCCTAAACAGGAGGAACTGGACTTTGTAGAAATCGCCTGGAAAAAAAGAAATCTTACACCTGAGAACGTTAAGATTGAGAAAACACATGTAATTAATAGTAGTCTCAATCTCCATATCATCTCTTTTGGGCTATACGGCAGTCTGCAATATGCCGGAGTACTGGCGCCCATTACGCCAGCGCCTTTACCCGTTCACATATATGTATACGGATTTTCGTTGGAAGATCCCAGAAGCATTCAAAACTTCCGGATTTCTTCAGACACTGCCAATCCGCCCTTTATTTATGTAGTACCTGCTCTTAGGGGACAGTCTTTAAGACTAACGGTTAATAACATTGAATACACTAGCCCTGTGTCACAAGGAACAAGAAATGATGCTTTTGATGGCGCTGCAGATGATGTAATTGCCTGACTCAATTCAGTTGGAACTGCATTTACGCAGGCAGATACCAAAAAAGTAATAATACAGGGAGGGAGTCGGGGAGGAACAGTGGCATTATTGGTCGCCGAGCGGGATAAGCGGGTGAAACTAACGGTCGGCGTTGCTTTTCCCAGTAATCTCCTCACATTGACTGCTGCGCATCAAAATGACCCTAGCTACAAATTTCAGTTCCTTGATGCTTTAATCAATCAAAATTCGACTCCTGAAGAAACACGACTCCGGATGCTTGCCAGTTCGCCACTGTATTTTTGCCATCACCTGCCAAAAACACAAATTCATTATGGACAGAAAGATGAAATAACACCTGCCTCCCAGGGTCAGATGATTTTGAATGCCATGAAAAATTTAGCGCTTGAAGGGAATATCGAATTATTTATATACCCGGACCGCAACCATTCCAACATTGGCGACAACAACCCTGAAATGGAACAACATATTCAACAGTTTTTTGGCGAACTGTAGTGTGTGCGTCGATGATCAACTTATTATCTGATGTCCATTAAGAGTGCCGTAAATTTTTAATTTTGCCATTTCTTATTTTACGAACTCTGATTTCTGAGACGGCTGCAGAATCGGAATTATGAATTATACCGATCGGTATAATCACATCTTTAACAATATTTACTACCAGGTTTGAAAATAATGTTTTCGACTACTGATCAGCGTTACCCTCTTCAAGGTTTTCATGATTTTCACCACCGAGACTGTAATAGTTATTTTCTTCGTCCTCTTCGCCAATGGATTCATTGGCATCATCTAATTCCGAGCCGGGGATATCTAAATCACTACCGTGCGTTTTATTATTATTACTCTTTCGCGCATTCCCGGAATTATCCAATTCATCAAGGGGTAATTCTTTTCCCCTGTTGTAAATATCATCACCACTTTCATAAACTGGTAAGGGAAATTTTTCATCTTCTTCATTGCGATCTGGTTCATTGCGATCTGGATCAATGTGATCTGGTTCATTGCGATCTGGTTTATTGGGATCTGGTTCATTGCGATCTCCATTCTTTTTATTTTTTGCTTGCATAAATATTTTATTTTAATAGTTGTTTGCAACAATTTCTACGCCGGAGCATTTCGGCTTAACAAATTGAATACTTTTTTTCATTTCTTTAGAAAATTTCTTTGCACTTTAAATTTATGGCTAAACCAGGTTACCATCAGGAACGACAAATGCCAGGTCGGCCAAATGCTATTTAAACCGGACATTTTAAAGATTGAATGGCACTGTTGTACAATCGCTATCGGTTAAAACAAAGAACGAATCTAAGACTTGAATTGCAACGACAGGAAATTGAGAAAAAAAACCAGTCTTTACATCTCCTGGTGAATGAAAAAGAATGGTTGTTAAAAGAGATTCATCACCGGGTAAAAAACAACCTGCAAATGGTTATGAGTCTTTTAAACTCCCAATCAGCGTATATTACCAAAATGGAAAGTTTACTATTGAAAATAGTAATGGTACTACTATTAAAATATCCTTTGTGCATGATAGAATCAGGGTTTATAAGGAAGGAACTTCCTCGTCTATGCTGCCGACTGATTCAATAACTATGAAGGGTTCAATACGTTGATTTCCTGAACATGGTAAAATGTACCGATCGGTATATTTAAAAATATCGCCCGGAACCCTTTGCAATGATTAAAGCAAAAATCTTTATCTGAAAATAAAGATGATTTGATTTTCAGTAATTATTGAAATATCAATAGTTTTTCCCGCGATTATTCTGTATAACAGATTGACAATAAAACTTTTACAAGACTGGTATAGTAGTTGGCGGAAACTCCTTGTTCGCCAGACATTATTAACAATAAGAACAAAGTTTTATGTCACAATCAGATTTAAAAGGAATTAACGAAATTGTATTAGGTCAGGGTGCTGACAAAAAATTAAACCAATTATTATGAAACAAACATTGAGACAGACAGACAAAGAAATACAATCGTTTAATATGCCCTGGGAGGAAGAATACGGTTATGCCCAGGCCGTTATCAGTGGACTAGCCCTCCCGGGACAGCTTATTGAAATTAAGATTGTAGCAAGTTCTTAATAAGTAGTTCGTTGCTCTAATTAAATAGTCATAGAACCATGAATAGTTATAAAATTGCTGTGCTTGTAGGAAGCCTCAGAAAGGAGGCTTATAGCAGAAAAACAGCCAACGCGTTGATTGCGCTCGCCCCACCTTCTTTATCATTAGAAATATTAAGCATTGGCGATTTGCCCCTATACAACCAGGACCTTGATGATTCCCCGCCTGAGCAATGGACAATATTTCGAGAGCAATTGAAATCATTTGACGGTGTGCTTTTTGTAACTCCTGAGTATAACCGGTCTGTTCCGGCTCCATTAAAAAATGCCATTGATGTTGGTTCGCGACCTTACGGCGCAAATGCCTGGGACGGCAAACCAGGAGCTGTAGTGAGCGTAACCCCTGGTACGATTGGTGGATTTGGCGCTAATCATCACCTACGTCAATCCCTTGTGTTTCTTAATGTACCTGCCATGCCACAGCCCGAAGCGTATATAGCCGGTGCGGCAAAATTGTTTGACGGAAGCGGACAACTTACCAATGCTTCGACCGGCGCCTTCCTGAAAAATTTTATGGAAGCTTTTGCCAGGTGGGTGGACCTTTTGTTAAAAGTGTAAAAATTTTGAATAGAACTTTGCACGGCTTTAAAAGTTCTTTTCTGTCGTTGGGATTATACCATTCGAAATTTAGTCCTCTCGTCAACTTTTTAGGAGCAGGGTTTTCTATTATTGTGCCATTTACTCTTGTCATGATGCCAATCTCTATCTATCTGGGATGGTTAAGATAGGGAAGTGATGGGGTTTAGAGGAGGAGCGTCTATTAAAACAAAAACCCTGTTCTGATAGTAAACGTATTCACTTCAAGGGACGAAGCGTAAGCAAGGTTAATCGCCATGGTGCTGTAGGGAATAAAATAAATCCCCCCACCATAGCCGGTATGCAATGTATTTGAATGCTCATCCTTTATCCAAACCCTTCCATCGTCAAAAAACCCATAGATCCCGAATGCACCCCGGAACACATATCCTCTTAGGTCGGTTATTTTCCACCGAATGTCGGTATTCTGGTAAAAACTGCTTTGACCCGTAAAACGTGAACGCCAATATCCGCGTACTGTCTCAGCTCCGCCAATGGTATTGGCCTGGTAGAATTCAAATTTTCCACTATTGATGCCAGTGCCGGTGCGATGCGCCAAAGTAACATTTTTTAAAGGGCTGAGATAAAAAGTGAAACTGCCTTTGATCTGGATGAAATCACTTTTTGTTTCCTGTAAATTGACAATATACCTGGCACCGGCATGCAGGACTATTCCTTTCGTGGGGTATTTTATGTTATTGGCTGTGTTGAATTTATACGACAGGCCAACACCTCCAAAGTATTTTCGGTCGAATACCGAAGAATCAACACCGGCACCGGGTTGAGTGATAAACTTATTATAACCGGGCTCCACTTTAACGGCGTTGAATAAAAGATCTGCTTTTAGATAATGCTGGCTCCATGACCGGCTTATACCGGGTTCCAAAAGTATAGATCTCGCCTTAACGCGGTAAAATGATCTTTCTTTAGTGACCAGTTCAGTTTCATTTCCAAATCCATAAAAATTGACAACGAAGGAAGGCGCTTTGTAATTGGCTGTCATCTCCAGGTCCCATTTTTTAAAAACGTTTTTAAACAGACCATGATAATTTACATCCACGGCGCTGGTGGCGGCGGCATATTTTACAACAAAAGTTTGTTGCCAGCTGAAAGGATCTTTATTCCAACGCATTTTCTTGTATGTTAATCCGGCTCCGATCACGAGCCCGTCGTCAGGGTTATATCCAGGGATCAAAAGGGGGCGCCACCAGTCATACCGGAAGCCGGTTGGGTGGAAATTAGTAACAGCGGTATCGCTGGTTGCACGGTAGCGAAATTTACCAGGTGTCAGAGGCTGGTCTTCTTTTGTATCATAAATAAAGGTTCGGTTCGGGATGTTCCCGCTGTCGGAAAATTGATCGTTTCCATCTCCGCCAAATGCACGAATAAGTATGTGATCATGAAACCTTCGTTCATCCTTGAACTGGTCATTACCATTCAGTGCATAGAGATTGATGATTTTAGTTACGTCGTGTTGAAATACCCGGTGAAACAAGGTATCCTGCGTTACCTGATGATCTTTTATCGCAAGGATCGTTACTGATGCTGCTTTTTTATTTTCATCGCGGATGATAAAACATTCAGCCTTTTCCGTTCCTGTGATGGTTACCTCCTTATTCAGGATACGATAATATTTCATGCCATAATTCAGCATATGATCCCTGCGGGCCTTTAAACGCCCATATAAAAAATCGCCCGACAGTCCATTTATTACAGGTGGCAGGGCCTGCAGGGATGCTCGGATAGTGGTATCCGTTAGTTCCTGTTGAAATGCCGTGATACTTTTCTCCCAATCAGCTTTGCTGAGCTGGTTTGTGAATGCCCGGTCCAAACGTGTCGCGACCAGGTTAATGCCTATCACATCTTTGACGGTTTTATCCATGTTTTGCAAGCTACGCAGCGCCCAGGGCCTGGATAATAAATACAAATTCACCCCATCTGTTTTGGAAAACGACTGGTCCCTGTCCCTTGCAAAGGCTATATAAGATATTTTACTTTCGCTTTTTTTGCCGACCCATGTCCATTGGTCCTGGTGACGATCCCAGTCATTGATCAACATGTCGAGGAGGCGGACCTTTAAATACGCTCCCTGGTCGACCTGGTGCGCAGGAGAGGCCTCCAATTGTTCCAATAATTTTTCTGAATTGATGATTATATCAGCTTTACCTGTTAATACATCCTTTTCCCATCCTTTGCCGGAAGGGCGTTCTTCAAATAAAAATAATTTGTTTGCAAAGTCCGCGCGGAAATTACCCAGCAGTGGATCATCGGGTACAAAGACCATCCGGGGATTTGTGTGCAGGATGTTGAGAGATTCGGATAACCGGGCGATCACCGGGGGACTATAAGGATGAGCAGTAGAGATCTGGTCATTTATGATATCGTGTATAAATGTTCCGCGGAATTCCTCCGGCAATATGGACTCCAGGTTTTTGTCGAGGCTGCGTAACACATATTCTTTTCCATTAGCACCCAGCAGCCGAAGTGTCCTTGTCTGATGTCCACCCCCTTCTTTTATCGGTGTTAACCCCCCCGCTGTGGAGGCCATTTCAAACACGGGAAATTCAACTGTTGTTATCCACTCCTCGCGCCAATGCTTGCCCCACCATAATTTTTTCCAGCTTGAGGCTGCAAACTGTTTGCCCGCCGGCATACTCACATTTTTATCGCCGCCTGTCAGGTTTGCTTGGAGATGCATATTCACATTATTATAACGGCCTGGCAAGTTTCCTGGGAGATGCCTATTACCCGGCTGTGCAAAACAAGCTGTTGTAATAAATAAAATTAATCCTAATAGTGGTTTCATTTTTTTGCTGTTTGAAATTGTCAACGATACCCCAGCGATGTGTCTGTCATTTTCATGGGTCGATGATTCAAGGATGCACGCAAAAATATTCCCGTACCAGGCAGGTGTCAACAAGAAAACGGGCAGGCGGACGAAGTTGACTTTGAACCTGCCAGCTATTAAAATGAATAAATCGCGCTGAGTGTTATCGCGCTCCTGCGATTAACCATCCAAATTTCGCACGAAATCGCTTCAAATTGAATATAAAAATTTTGTGCGTGATTTATTACTGAGTCGAATAGCTGGCTTGGTACAAAAACCTTGAACTCGAGATTAGGAGATGTCGAATTTAAAAACGGCTACCCGACAGACGACGCTATCAAAAAACTGTCTGATTCATTGTTGTTTACACGGGCTATTGAAGTATATCTTGATCAGATGCATGCCGTGTCATGGTATAATGTCTGGAAAGGGGTTGCCACGGCCGGTACCGCGATACCGACTTAAATGGTGATCTGGGAATCACTAATGGATTCTGAGACATTATTGCTTACCGGAAATACAGAAACTGTTTACGGACTTGCCTCATTCGATTTAAGGCGTGACGGACCGGTGGTTGTGGAAGTGCCGTCCATGATGCTCGGTGGCATTAATGATATCTGGCAAAATGAAATTTCCGGGATTGGCCCAACCGGCCTTTATTTCTTCAATATGCCATTTAATTTCTTTCGTGTTTCCGGATACTCTTTTATAGTTAGTGCCTTTTTAAAACCGCCCGAAGTTTTCACGAAATTACTGTCGTTCATCATGGGGTCTTTGTCAACATGGGTTGGTGTCAGATCCCTTGTCCTGTCTGTATTAGGAATGCCGACCACTATCATTTCAGGACAAAGGGTGTTCCCGTTGACGGAGCTTAATTGCTGTATCATTCCAACTACGGAGTAAAAATGTGCATCTCCATCTAACAGATAAACAACCGGGTATTTTGCTTTCGCATAGATATCCTGCGATCCGGCATTTGGTACATAGACCCAGATCTTTCTTTCTTCGTTTAGGATTTTTGACTGGAGCTTGTCAATATTTCCCAGTTCAATTTTGGTGTTAGTCTGGTTGTCACCTGTACAACTGTATAAGACAAAAAATAACAGGTAAGAAAGTAATTTTCTCATATTTTATTATTACAAAAGTTATCGGCTCCTTAAGCCGGTTTGCAAAAAGGATTTTTTATTGATTGTTTGCGCTTTGAGAAATTAAGGTTCGGGCTGGCACTATTAAGATAACATAAAAGTAAAAGCTTTCCATTAATTCATAATCAGAATCATTTTCAGGTTAAGCTTAATTGGATGATTCAGGCCAGGCGAATAAGGAAAAACTGGTTTCAAGATAAATCACTGAAGGAGATGAAGAACGAAACTCTGCTACTTATATTTAACTTATCTGTTGCTTGATTGAAAAGCTGGTTTGCTTTTTAGCATACCAGCACTATTATGCGACAGCTTTTGGTCGCTTCTTCGCACCGTTGGGAGCGGTATTGTGCCTTTTTGCGGCTGTGTCCCGTGGTTAATACCTTTCGTTATGCCGTTATTTGCTATTGTCTCCGATCGGCTTTTTTGCCCTGATCAGCTTTGTTAGGGTTTCTTCCAGCGCTGGTGTTTGTTCTCCCCTGATCGGCTTCAGTAACTCGGACCACGGTACGAAGGCCGCGCAAAGGCACAATGCCGCTCCCAACTAACTCATCCACTTGGGGGAATATCATACCAGTCATAACAATACAGTTGTTTTGCAGATTGCCGAAATTGTTAAATACTTTCAAATGCTGTCAGTTATATTAAATATCCGACCATCTACTGAATTCCTCTTAATCAATTTCAATCTCTTCTTATTTTGCGACCTTTCTTATCCGCCAAACATAATTTCATGCAACTAAATATTAAACCATATCGCTGATAAAATTACTTAGCCAACATGCCATTAAAGTGGTCTATACAGCCTGGATATTTTTTGGAGTCGGCCTCGGAATGGCGTTGCCTGTCATGATAAAAGACGGATTCTTATCCACAATGAAGTAAATACAAATGAAACTATTCCTGGTTGCAGGCTTGCTCATCATTATAATAAGTGCACGCAAAATAGCGTTTAGAAAGTCCGGAACAGTACAGGCGGAGGCAGACAGGGACCTGGTAAGATCTGCAGTTTGTTTCAACAGACTTGCAAAAATACGCAGGGGCTTTGTACCCGGTAAAGAAAATGGCAAATGGGGTTATATCAATAATAGGCTGGAGATGGTGATAATTTCTTACAAACATAATTTTGAATTTACTTACTATGAGTGCATCCGTTCAACGTCTTAAAATTGGGGAAGGAAAAATAAGCGGCTATTCATCGATATTCCTGGGTCTGCTTTCTTTGATAGGTGTTATTTGTTTTAAATATCCAGAGTGGTTAACTACGCCCCAGTTTAGAGAAGTCTATACAGGCGAGTCAATGAAGATTGTTCTAACGGCAACGATCATCGCTTCTTTCCTTTTTGCCCTGGTAAGTTTTATGCTCAGTAAACAAAAACAATGGGCCATGACAGGGCTGCTGCTATGCACCGTTGCTATTGTTTTTGGAGGTCTGCAGGTGCAGGGTCGTTCAGTAGAAAAAACAAGCTGGCACCTCGGCGTGGATTGGTTATTGATCGATCTCTTGCTGATGGCAGTGATCTTTGTTCCAATTGAAATGGTATTCCCCCATAACAAAAAGCAAAGCAAATTTCATGAGGAATGGAGAACCGATCTTCTCTATTTTGTGGTCAGCCATCTGTTCATCCAGTTTTTTGGAGTAATCACGCAGAAGCCGGCAAAGCTATTTTTTGGATGGGTCGGTTTATCGGATATTCAGCATTGGGTGCAACAGCTTCCATACCTGGTTGAACTTTTATTCGCATTCTTAATTACAGATCTTTTTCAATACGCTGCACATCGTTTTTTTCATTCACATACTTATCTGTGGCGATTTCATTCCGTGCATCATTCCACCCAAAATATGGATTGGCTGGCCGGATCGAGAACACATTTCATAGACATTTTTGTTACCCGGTCCATGACTTTTATTCCATTATATGTTTTTGGGTTCTCGGAGATAACCTTCAATACATATATCATTTTTATGGCTATTCATGCAGTACTTATTCATGCGAATACCAGGATAAACTTTGGATTTCTAAAATATATTTTTGCAACACCACAATATCATCACTGGCATCATTGCGAGGATCCAAAATATTATGGTAAAAATTTTGCGACAATATTCCCTTTTATCGATAAGATATTCGGCACTTATTATTTACCAGGCAACACATGGCCAGAAGGCACAGGGCTTCGCGAAACGAGTTTCCCTAAAGGATATATGAAACAACTTGTTTATCCTTTTACCAAAAGTCCTTTTGACGATGATATTGATATGGAAAATAAAACTACCAGGTAGATTTGTGCCCAGCGTCAAAAAGACCAAAGTGGGCTTGTTTATTCTGTCAAAGGCTTTCTTCCTACAAATCTTACTACAGAACCTTTCCCTTTGTGAAAGGTTCCCTCATTCAAGATAATTTCTACCTCCTCCAGGATTGATGGTTCATAATTTTCAAAGTCAGCATTTAATTCCGCTACAGAAAACAACATGTTAATATCTTTGGGTCCACCCACTTCCGGATTTTTACTGTTAAGTTGTAAATGTTGTTTGCTGAAAGCTTCAAAAATAATTATCCCTCCCGGTTTCAGATAACTGGCTAGCTGTTTGTGATGCGAAGATTTCTTTTCTGCTGAGAAATGGGCATATATCAATCCGATAACATCAAATGACTCCCTTTCGAAACTAAGTTCACCAGGATCTCCTACGAAATATTCCATGGCGACCTGGTTCTCTTTTGCAAGCTCCAAAGCCTTGGTTTTTCCAGCTTCACTCAGATCAAATGATGTTACTTTCCATCCAAGTTTCGCGGCAAAAACTCCATTCCGACCTTCGCCATCGGCCGGCATTAATATAGATCCGGGTTCAAATTTTTGCAGCCATTCTTCAAAGAACAAATTAGGAGCTTCACCATAGGCATGTCCTTTTTCTTTGTATCGTTTTTCCCAACTGTTTTTATATTGTTCATCCCATGACTGGTTCATATGTGTAAATTTAGTTTTTTAAGAGCGTTATTTCATGGCAATCTGGCTGCAAATTATCAGTCTTAGGGAAATTGAAATATTAATCGTGAAAAAAGGTGTTTCTTTAAGCAACAGTGCTGCAAATTGCAAACGATGATCTTCAAAGAAAATACAATACGCAGAATAGCCGCAATAATGTTTACAGACATTGTGGGTTATACTGCTTTGATGCAGGGAGATGAGGAAGTTGCCACGAAAATCAGGGCAAAACACAGGCAGGTGTTTGAACAACAACACATCTTGCACCAGGGAGAAATAATTCAGTATTACGGTGATGGAACTTTAAGCGTTTTTAAAAGCGCTGTTGCGGCAGCCAAATGTGCCATTGAAATACAGGCGCTACTTAGCCAAACTGAGAATCCAACTGAGAACCCAACTGACAACCCAACTGAGAACCAAATAGAAGTACCACTGCGAATTGGACTGCATATGGGAGATATTGTGTTTGACAAAACAGAAGTTTATGGCGACGCTGTGAATTTCGCTTCCCGGATAGAAAATCTCGGAATAGCAGGAGCAATACTAATTTCAGCAAAGCTGAATGATGAACTGAAGAACCATAGCTCGATATCAACCACGTCTTTGGGGCAATTCGAATTGAAGAATGTAACCGGCGCAGTCGAAGTATTTGCAATTACAAATAATGGTTTAAAGATTCCACAAGCGCGGGACCTGAACGGCAGGCAAAAAATAAATAGTAAAACAATTGCGGTGCTCCCGTTCATAAATATGAGTGCCAGCAAAGACAATGAATTTTTTAGTGATGGCATCACCGAGGAGATCATCAATGCGCTGGCAAAGATCAAAAACCTGAGAGTAACTTCAAGAACTTCCTCTTTCTTTTTCAAGAATAAAAATATTCCCATCAGGCAAATAGGGACGGAGTTGAATGTCTCAACAATACTGGAAGGGAGCGTTCGTCTGTCTGGTAATACTATAAGAATTACTGCCCAATTAATACAGGCTGAAAAAGATTTTCATTTTTGGTCAGAGACCTGGGACAGGAAACTGGAAAATATTTTTGAAATTCAGGATGAGATTAGTTTGCTTATTGCAGAAAAACTGAGAGAACATCTCGGTCACTTCGATATACAGGAACACCTGGTCCAAAAGCAAACCGACAATTATAACGCCTACGAATTGTTTTTGAAGGCAAGATTTGAATTCAGAAAATGGAATCCAACTGATATAAAAACAGCTATCATTTTCTACGAAAGGGCAATTCAACTGGATCCTCGTCATGCGGAGTCCATTCTCGGTTTGGCTGATTGCTATAGTTTCCTCGCAACTACGGGTTTTGCGCCTTTTGAAGAAGCCTGGGCAAAAGCTGCTGCGCTTACTACCAGGGGACTTGAATTGAACGATCAGCTGGCTGATGGATATTATCAGTTGGCCAATCTTCATTTTTTCACAAGGAGCGATTATAATGGAGCATTCAAAGCAACTTTAAAGGCGGTTGAAGTGAACCCAAACTATGTAGAAGCACAACAGTACCTCTCGTTCCTGTATTTAATTGTTGGTAACACAGATAAAGGAAAAGAACATTTAGATATCGCGACAGGCATTGATCCTCTTTCGCAGGAAACGCTTTTTTTTAGCGCCTATTTTGACTACGTGACTCAACAATATGACTCGGCTCTTGAAAAACTCAACAGGTGCTTAGCTGTGAATCCAAGAAATATCCCCGCCCAATCAGTAAAATCTTATTGTTTGCTAAAGCTTGGAAACTATGATGAGGTTTTGAATTCCTTTGATTCCATACCGGAAGATGTCCTCGTGACCGGAGAAAAATTAGGAGTAACTGGCCTTGCCTATGCTTTTAAGAAGGATCTGGATATGGCCTATAAGTGTCTTAACGAATTAATCAGCTTCACAGCTAAGCCGGAGGGTTTAACGAGCAGCACTTTTCTTTTATTGATGTATGCAGTATTGGGAGAAAATGATAAAGCATTCGAATGGATACATAATGCTGTAAAAAGCAAATCACCATTATTACTGATTCATTTTGTTGATCCACTTATCGACCCAATAAAAAAGGATCCAAGATATGATCATTACAAAAAAATAATTTTCCCTGAGATCACTAAGGTTTCCAATGTTGTAGAATCTCCAGGTAAGACCCACCAGTATAAATCAAGACTATTGAATTACATCAATGAAAACAGGCCTTATCTGGATCCTGACTTTTCATTAAAGTTATTGGCCAATAAGATCAATATTCATCCGAATGAACTTTCATCATTGCTTAGTGAAAGTTTCGAAAAAAATTTTAACGACTTTATCAATCAATACAGGATACAAGCATTTATGCATTTTGCCCTCGACCCGAAAAATGCAGATCTTGATACGTTCAGATTGGCAAAGGATAGCGGATTCAGATCCAAAACCGTTTTTAATGACAGCTTCAGAAAAGAAACCGGTCTGACTCCCGCCCGCTATTTAAAATTGCAGCAGATAAAATCATCAGCCATTTTACCTGGCCCCAATTCCGGGAATATACAATCATGATTAAATAAAATGTATTATTGGCAAATCATATAAGACTACATATTAGCTGATAGATTATTCAGCAAATCATAGGGTTAATTGTCACTTGCTTATTTTGTTAATCCGCTGGGATAGCCGAACTTAGTATTCCCTTATTCAACTGATTAAAATCGGTAAATTCACAGCTTTTTTTTTAATTTCAGATTGTCTATAGCGACATAAAATTTATCGCTGCTGATATTAATTTGAGGAAAGCGTTCTTTTAGATTATCAGTCGCCCCAATTATCTATTAGCAGCAATTTAATTTCCATGCTTCATCCGGCCTCCGGGTGATAACCTATTAAAAACGTAGAAATGAATTTTAATGTCGCAAACCCTTTACGGCTGTACCAGAACGCCCTTGCGTTACTACCATGCATTGGGTGTAGCACAGTCCGTTTCTTTTGTTGGAGGATCATTTTATTGAGCAGCTGGCTGCTGACTGACCAAGGTCTGTTTGCTCAACAACAGGATTCGCTTTCACCTCAGCAGTTGAAAATGTTATCAGTTGAGGAGTTATTGGAAATTGAGGTGTCGCTGGTATCACGGTCGCCACAGAAACTCGCTAGCGCACCTTCTTCGGTCCAGGTTATTTCAGGAGACGACATTCGACATTCCGGCGCGTCTAACCTTGCTGAAGCCCTGAGACTCGTGAGCAATCTCCAGGTGGCCCAACAGCGTTCGAATGCCTGGATTATTGGCTCAAGAGGCTTCAACGCTCCTTTTTCCAATAAGCTGTTAGTGATGATAGATGGCCGGACTGTATACACCCCACTTTTTGCCGGGGTATTTTGGGATATTCAAAATGTTTTGCTTGAAGATGTTGAAAAAATCGAAGTGGTTAGCGGTCCGGGTGGCGCACTTTGGGGAGCCAATGCTGTAAACGGGTTGATAAATGTTGTAACTAAAAAAACATCCGCAACTCAGGGACTTTACGCATCCGTCCAGGCGGGTACTTTTGTAAAAGATCAGGCTTCGCTCCGGTGGGGTGGAAAACTGGGAAAAAAGGTCACCTATAAATTGTATGGTCAGCATTATGACCGCAATTCAACTAAAAACCCTGATGGATCAGATTTTCAGGATGAATGGAGGAACACGCAGGGTGGCTTCAAAATAGACTGGGAAGGTAATAAATCCGATAATTATACAGTCCAGGGAGATTATTATGGCGGCACAGTCAAAACGGGTGACAACTATTCAGACTTCAATGGACAGAACGTGCTCGCAAGATGGAGACGTGAAATTTCTGATAGTTCGGACCTGATGTTTCAAATCTACTATGACCGGTATTATAAAAGTGATGCGCCGGGGATGACATCCGATGAAATAAAAACTATAGACCTGGATTTTCAATACCGTTTTCCGCTTGCAAAACGTCATACTATTTCAACCGGTGCAGGATACCGGCGGGTGAAAGATGAATTTATATCGACTAATGCGTTTATCGCAATACTTCCATCAACAAAAAATCTCGATCTTTTAACAGCATTTATACAGGACGAAATTTCATTATCTCAAAGTTTGAAACTGAGCCTGGGTACCAAGCTTATTAATAATGTATATACCGGCATGGAATGGCAACCAGGAATTAGGTTTGCCTGGTCAATAAATAATAAAAATAGCATGTGGGCCTCCGTTACACGGGCCGTTAGAACGCCGAGCCGGGTGGATGTAGATTACTTTTCTCCGGCAGTCCCACAACCACCAACAGCCTTTAGTATAGTTGGAGGTCCAAACTTCAGATCGGAAAAAGTACTTGCTTACGAATTAGGTCACCGGCTGGTTTCAGGTTCAAGGTCCACATTTTCTATTGCCACTTTTTATAATGTATATAGTGATGTTTATAGTCTTGAGCCAAAATCGGGGACTCTCACCTACGAGGTAAAAAACGGTTCTGAAGCGAGGGCCTGGGGCTGTGAATTTTCCGGCTCATACCAGCTCCTTGACACCTGGAAGCTCAGAGGCGGTTATTCTTATTTTGACATAAAACTGAAATCTTTATCAAGCCAGGCTCTTGATCCTTCTCATCTGTCAAATGATGTGAACAACCAGGTCATGCTACAGTCCATCACTCAACTGCCAGCCGGCTTACACCTCGATGTGATTGCCAGGTATCTGGATTATCTCCCGGCAACTTTAGCAACTTCAACGGTACCTGGTTATTTTACTTTTGACGCCCGTCTGGCATATACCATGAAATTCCTGGAACTGGCAGTGGTTGGTCAGAACTTATACAGCAAGGATCATACTGAATTTGATGAACTGAATATTCCCAGAAGTGTTTATGCAAAACTTACTTTAAGATTGTGAGAAGATTTGGGAGTAATATAATGTTTCGGTCCGGTTGCCTGCGATGGTGGGTTGCTGCGGCATTCGCTTTTATACTTATGTTTGCATCATCCGGTATGCAAGCTCAGCAAACGCGTACAAGAGAATATAATATCAAGGCTGTATTTCTGTACAATTTTACGCAGTTTGTTGAATGGCCAGAAGAAGCATTTGCAAATAATACTGCTCCCTTTGTTGTAGGGATTCTCGGAGAAGATCCGTTCAGGTCTGTGATTGATGTAACAGTAGCGGGAGAAAAAGTGAAGGAACATCCTATAATAGTCCGGCGGTACAGCAATATAAAAGACCTTTCCACCTGTCATATACTTTTTATTTCAGAGACTGAAGCACAGAAATTTCTAAGATCTCCGGCTGCCACCAAAAATAAGTATATGCTAACGGTAAGCGACGCGGCAGGTTTTGCCAATTCAGGAGGAATGATCAGGTTCGTAATGCAGGAAAATAAAATTAAACTTCAAATCAATCCAACTGTTGCAAAAACCGCAGAACTAAATATTAGTTCCAAGCTTTTAAGGCTGGCGGATATAGTTGAGTAACGCCAAATATGAAACTGCAATCTACCATTCAGCAAAAGATAATGAGAATCGTGTTAGTCACGAGTGGCGTCGTCGTCTTTCTCACCTGTTCTGCGTTTGTTGCATATCAGTTTTTTGCCTTTAAAGAAAATGAAAAAACAAAAATATCAACACTTGGAGAAATAATAGCTGCCAATAGCACTGCAGCGCTGGCTTTTGATGATGTGAAAGATGCCACAGAAACGCTCCAGGCACTGATGGCTGAAAAACATATAGTAGCAGCCTGCCTGTATGATACTACCGGGAAAGTGTTTGCCCGTTACCCCGATACCATCGCTTTATATAATATCCCGTTGCACCCCGCAGCTGAAGGGTATAAATATATTGGAACATACCTGGAAGGTTTTGCCCCCGTGGTTCAGGGCAATATCAGGGTAGGTACATTGTATCTCAAATCTGATCTGAAAGCCATTTATCAAACAACGCTGAACTATATAATAACCGGGATGCTGGTTTTTGGCCTGGCGATCCTTGTTGCTTACCTGCTTTCCCGGCGACTTCAGCGAAGTGTTTCTGAACCGATCTTGTCTCTGTCAAAAACAGCCGAAAATATCTCAATAAAACAAAACTATTCTGAAAGGGCAAAACGGTATGAAGATGATGAACTCGGTTTGCTTACTGACGCCTTTAACAATATGCTCGATCAGATTGAAAGGCAAAACGAAGAAATTACTTCGTTTAACCAGGCTCTTGAGATGAAAGTAAATCAACGAACGGCTGAATTAGAAAAGGCCAATCTTGAACTCAAACTTCAAACAGAATTTTCCGAAGCTATTATTGATTCTTCCGTAGATGTAATTGCTGTTTTTGATACCAGTCTGAATTACATGCTTCTCAACAAGTCCGGCAGGGAAATTTATAATGTTACAACAGAACAGGTATTGGGAAAAAATATCGCCGCGGTTTTTCCGCAAATCGAAGCAAGCCAGATGTACCGGGATTTACAACAAGCCGTAACGGGTGTTATTGTTCACAATCCAAATTACAAATCTCAGATCTCAAATGCTGTTCTCGAGAACTTTTTTATCCCACTGCGTGATGCAGATAACCAGGTTTATTCCGTGCTGGTAATCGGTCACGATATCACAGCTATCATTGAAGGGAACGAGAAACTGAAAAAGCTCAATCTTTCCCTGGAACATTCAAACCGTGATCTTGAACAGTTTGCATATGTGGCTTCGCATGACCTGCAGGAACCGCTCCGAAAAATCCAGATATTTTCATCGCAGCTTCAAAAAATACTGGGCGGCGAACCACAATTCCAGAAAACAGTTTCCAAGGTCATTTCTTCAGCTTCCAGAATGGCAGATCTCATAACAGGTGTATTACATTACAGCAAGCTCGGCAATGTCGATGAAGCCTTTGTGACCGTGAGTCTCGCTGAATTGGTAAGGAAAGTTATTACTGACTTCGAGTTGATTATCGATGAAAAGCAGGCTCAGATTTCAGTTGACAACCTGCCCGAGATAGCCGGTAATGAACTTCAGCTAAATCAACTCTTTTCAAACCTGATGAGCAACTCATTGAAATTTTCAGATCGCACGCCGGTCATTTCAATTTCTTCATCTATTGTTACGGGAGCCAATATCAAATTTTTCCATGGCCTGAACAAGGAAAGCGAATATGTATCACTGTTATTTAAGGACAATGGTATTGGATTTTCGCAGGAATATGCGCACAACCTTTTCTCGGTTTTCCAAAGACTGCATAGCAAGGAGGAATATCCGGGTACAGGTATAGGCCTCGCTTTATGTAAAAAAATAGTGGACAACCACAATGGTCATATAACGGTAAACAGTGAACTCGGAGAAGGCACAATGTTTTGCATATATCTTCCTTTACACAGGCAATTCACCGGGGCAATGCATTCCGGTTCTGAGGATAATGCGCGTCATAAATAACACCGGTACGGAATATGAACTACAGTAATTTATTTATATTTTGCCTGGCTAACCGGCGATCTAACCATCGATCTTACCGCCAGTCTAATCGTCAGTTTAACCGGGTCAATTGATCTCTAATTCTTAACCAGTTAATATGAAAATACCAGTCTTCACTCTTGCTTTATCTTTTTTATTCTTACAAGCTTCAGCCCAGAATTACGATGAGTCTAAAGTTCCTGCCTATAGTCTACCTGACCCTTTTATGAGTCTGGAAAATAAAAAAATCACAACAACTGATCAGTGGGAAAACCTGAGAAGAAAAGAGATCCTTTATTTGTTTAGCAAAAACGTTTATGGCCAGATGCCCAAAACTTATGACAGCATAAATTTTATATTGGTAAATGCAGATTACACTGCTATGTCAGGCAAGGCACACATGAAACAAGTGAGGATTGAAGTCTGGAGAAAAGGCGAAATGCTTCCTGTTAATGTCGTTTTATTTCTGCCTGCAAAGGCAGGCAAGCCTGTACCGGCATTTATTCTCATCAATAACCGCGGAATGGATAATATTGATGTTACACGCAAAATGAAGTCAGCATTCTGGCCAGCCGAAATGGTTATTGACAGCAGTTATGCAATTGCGGCATTCCATGTTAGTGATGCTGCACCCGACAATTTGGAACATTACCAGGAGGGTGTGTTACAACTTTACCCTGAACAGATTAAAGCCGCTGATGGTATGAAGGCAGTAGGGGCCTGGGCCTGGGCGGCAAGCCGTGTAATGGATTACCTGCTTACAGTTAACCAGGTCGATCCTAAACAAGTTGCCGTGGTTGGTCATTCAAGAGGCGGCAAAGCTTCACTCTGGGCAGGCGCGCAGGATCAGCGTTTTGCTTATGTTTTTTCCAATTGTTCAGGTAATACCGGCGCAGCTTTATCAAGAAGAATGTTTGGTGAAACAGTTAAAAGAATAAATACAAGTTTTCCTTATTGGTTTAACGATAACTATAAAAAATTCAATGACAGCATCAACCAATTGCCGGTTGATCAACATATGCTGATCGGTCTTATCGCACCAAGACCAGTATATGTTACTAATGCCACTAAAGATCTTTGGGCAGATCCCAAGGGAACTTTCCTTGCGTTAAAAGAAGCTGAAAAAGTATACTCTCTTTACAAATTGAAATCGGGCCTTGGTGATAATATGCCTCCACCCGAAACCCCGGTAATAGAGTCATCACTCGGATATCACCTGAGAACAGGTGAACACGATCTTACCATATATGACTGGACCCAGTTTGTAAAATTTGTCAAATACCACTTAAAAGAATTATGAGTTATGAATTATGAGTTATGAAAGTAAAATATGAAATGATGAAATGTTGATCTCATCACTAAGTTTCATAATTCATCACTCATAATTCATAATTCTCTTAAACGTGCATTGACTGTTCGATAGCGAACAGTTTATAGTTATCGGAACGCTCTTATTTTGCTGATTATCAGTGTATTGTAATTATGGTCCGGTACGTGTTTGTGTACTGGTAATATCGTAGAACTCTGACTATGGGAAATGAAACTATGAATTCTGGAAATGAAATAATGAATTGAAGAATTCATACACTCCTTTCATAATTCATAACTCATAATTCATAATTCTGTTAACATAATTCTGTTAAACGTGATAAGAAACAATTTCAAAATTGCCTGGCGGAACCTCGTTTCAAATAAAACATTCTCGATACTAAATATATCAGGACTCGCAGTAGGAATGGCTGTGGCTATCCTGATCGGGCTTTGGATCTGGGACGAGCTGTCTTATGACAAATCTTTTGCGAATTACAACAGGATAGCGAGGGTAATGCATAGTACTGAGAACAATGGAAAAATAGAAACACATCCCTGGACAAACTATCCTCTTGCTGCAGTTCTTCGAAACGACTATGCAGATCGTTTTGAAAATGTAGTGCTGGCTTCGGGTATATGGGATCATGCATTGGAGGTTTCGGGTAACAGATTTGAATACCATGGTATGTATATGGAGGAAGATGCAGGTAAGATGTTGTCCCTTGCTATGATCTCAGGAATTCAGAATGGGTTGTCTGATCCCAATTCAATTATGCTTTCTGAAACAGCGGCTAAAACAATTTTTGGGAGAGAAGACCCAGTTGGTAAAATTATTAAAATGGACCGGTCGCTTGATGTAAAAGTGACCGGGGTTTATAAAGACATCCCCGCAAATTCCACACTGAATGAACTGCAATTTATAGCACCATGGAAATTATACTTTAATAATACTCCCTGGGTTAAGAATATACAAGATCCCTGGCGGCCCAACGCTTTCACAACATTCGTGCAATTAAAAGATAATGCAGGTCTGGAAAATACATCAGCCGCCATCAGGGATGTTCGGCTAAAACATGTGAACAATAAACTCGCCAGGCTAAATCCCAGGCTACATCTTCACCCGATGAACAAATGGCATTTGTACGATGAGTTTAAAAATGGCGTGAATACAGGGGGACGTATTCAATATATCTGGCTATTTCTTACAATCGGTATTTTCGTTCTTGTCCTGGCCTGTATCAATTTTATGAATCTAAGTACCGCGAGGAGTGAAAAACGGGCTAAGGAAGTGGGCATCCGCAAAACAATCGGTTCATTGCGGCAACAGTTGATTGCCCAGTTCTTCAGTGAATCCCTTTTGTATGTTGTGCTCGCATTTGTCGTTTCGCTGATACTGGTGCAGGCTGCTCTTCCCTTATTCAACGAAGTCTCAGACAAACAAATGAAGTTGCTGTGGACACAACCAGTCTTTTGGTTGGTGTGCCTTGGCTTTTGTTTGTTGACAGGATTTGTTGCAGGAATTTATCCTGCATTTTATCTTTCTTCATTTAAACCAATAAAGGTTTTGAAGGGAAGTTTCAAGCAGGGGAGGTTTGCTGCTTTGCCCCGAAAAATACTGGTGGTTGTACAGTTTACCGTTTCGATCGTTTTGATTATTGGGACGATTGTTGTATTCCGGCAGATTCAATACGCTAAAAATCGGCCTGTGGGATATGACAGGGAAGGCCTGCTTATGTTTGGAATGCCAGGGCCGGCAATGCATGTTCACTATGATGTAATACGTGAGCAACTGAAAAAATCAAATGTGATTATTGAAATGACCGAGGCGGATGCCCCGGCAACAGATGTTAACTCAACAAGTACAGGTTTTGAATGGGAAGGTAAGGATCCTTCAATAGGCGTTGAGTTTCCGAATACTTCAGTGTCTTATAATTATGGCAAAACAATAGGATGGGAATTCCTTGAGGGCCGTGACTTTTCGCCGGATTTCAAAACAGATTCTTTAGGACTCATTTTGAATGAATCGGCAGCTAATCTTATGGGATTTCGAAATAAGGCTGAAGGAAAAACAGTCACCTGGGATGGCCAGGCATTCCAGGTTGTCGGTGTAGTAAAAGATGTTATACTCGAGTCGCCTTATGCTGCTGTGCGCCCTTCGGTTTACCGGTTAAATAAAGAATCCGGTGGTGTGATGATTGTTAAATTGAATCCTTCAATACCAATTCCTGAGGCCCTTAAACAACTCGGGAAAATGTTTAAGCAATATCATCCCGATTATGAATTCAGACCCGCATTTGTGAATGAAGAATATAACCGGAAATTTGGCAACGAGGAAAGAATCGGGAAACTGGCAGGATTTTTTGCCGGACTGGCAATTTTTATCAGCTGCCTAGGTTTATTTGGAATGGCTTCATTTGTAGCCCAGCAAAGAAGCAAAGAGATTGGGGTAAGAAAGGTATTGGGCGCCTCCGTGCTAAGTCTGTGGCAATTGCTTTCAAAAGATTTTATAGGACTGGTCTTTTTATCGCTGCTTCTTGCGGTACCTATCGCATACTATTATATGAACGGCTGGCTTGAAAATTATGCTTACCATCCGAAATTGTCCGCATGGATATTTATCGCCGCCGGTGTAGCTGCAATTTTCATCAGCCTGCTCACCGTTAGTTACCAGTCTATGAAGGCAGCTTTACTTAACCCGGTGAAAAGTCTGAAAACCGAATAACAAAAAAAAATAAAATAAAATTGTATCCTGGTAATCTAAACAATTACCAGGTTTTTTATTGATATTTACTAAAGATTTCTCCAAAGTCTGCTATATATTGAATGAAAACAAGTCGCGCTGATTTGTAACACTTACATACAGTACCTGATTCCCCGGCCCGGAAATGGCGGGGTGACAGCTTTTTCCATTTACATTTACATATTATTTTAACCGCGAAAATTTGCAGAAATGAAATTTAGCAAGATTTATAATAAAGGCCAGGCCCAACTATTCCGAAATCCGGCATTGGAGTTTTTTACTAAGAGTCATCCACTGATAATTTGGGGAATGTATGTCCCGATAATCGCTTTCCTGTTATATTCCGGACAGCAATCATTCGGTATCTCTCCATTATTTATGGCTATTTCTTTTTTTAGCGGGATGTTCTTCTGGACCTTTTTTGAATATATTATGCACAGATTTGTTTTTCATTATATGGCGGAAAATGAAACTGCAGTAAAGATTGTTTATGTTATCCATGGTAACCATCATGAATATCCCAGGGATAAAGAACGACTGTTTATGCCACCTTTGCCAAGTCTTATCTTGTCTACGGCAATTTTTTCTTTGATGTATGTAATAGGCAGTTTTTTGGGACTTGAACAGCATGTGTTTTTTTTCTTCCCGGGTTTCGTTCTTGGCTACCTGTTATATGGCTCCATGCATTACGCCATACATGCCTGGAAGCCTCCATTTAAATGGATGAAATCGTTGTGGCGTAATCATCACCTCCATCATTATAAAAACGAAGAGTTCGGCTTCGGTGTCAGTACCACTCTATGGGATCGGGTTTTTGGCACTATGTTCAGCCGGGAAGATAATTTGCAGCCCAGGCCGGAAAAAGGCCCTGCCAGGTCAGGAACCGGGACTATCATCTCAGACTCAAGGCGACAGACTGTTGAATAATTAACGCTTTATTTTCAACCTAATTGCTGATTTTCGCTGATGCGTTACAGCGAGCAGACCATCCAAGACTGTAATCTTTTGCGAAATGCAAAAGGAAACAATTCTGTATTTGATTTGTTTAATCATACCCGTACCAACGGCGGATCGTTTGCATTGGAAGAAATGCTAACTGATAAGAAAAGCTCTACTGATGAAATAGCTGAATTCCATAAAGCTCTCCAATATACTATTGGAAATCCTGGTCAGCTGGATCTATGGTTGTATAATACAGACATAATTTATCTCGGGGAATATTTCAGGTTAAACCTTGTTATCGAATCCGGGGAGGTGGCATTCAATGTATTTCTGCGCTTTTCATTGTCAAAAAATCCAACCTTTCTTTTCATAAGATCAAACATCATAAGGCTTGCAATATTTTTAAAAAGTATTAAGAGCCTGAACCAGCTGGAGACCGGCCCCATGCCAGGTCTTATAAAAAACATTATTGAAACTATCAGGGCATGCCAGGATGAGCCATTTATCCGGGAACTTCTTCAAAGGGACCTCCAGAAGGCCGGGGCCGCATATTTCCTGAAAGTGGATAGTTTTCTCAGAAATCATTTCCACGATAAGTTCAATCAGCTCCTCGATGCTTTGTTTAGGCTGGAAGCATTTTGCTCCATTGCTAAAACTACTGTGGAATCAAAACTCGTTTTCCCGGTCATTGATCGGTCCAAACAACTTAAGATCCGGAACGGTTATCATCTGTTGCTCAGTAAACCGGTCAAAAATGATTTCAAAGTTGCTGATGATACTAAGCTGGTTTTTCTTACAGGCGCAAACATGGCTGGCAAATCAACGTTCTTCAGAACGGTAGGCACAATTGTATGTCTTGCTCATTCAGGTTTTCCGGTACCGGCTGCTTCTGCTGAAATGCCTTTCTATGATGACATCGGGATTCATATTTCTTCCGGCGATAACCTGGCAAAAGGGTATAGTCAATTTTACAACGAAATCATGGAAGTAAAGATGCTTCTCGATTCAATTACAGCCGGAAGACAATGTTTCGCCATATTTGATGAAGTGTTAAGTGGGACCAACATAAACGATGCAGTGGACTGTGCGGCTATCCTGATTGAGCGATTGAATCATCCCGGCTATAGCCTCGTCTTGATTTCTTCTCATAACATCCAACTGGCAGGTGAAATTGAACATGACTATATACAGTATAATTATATAGAAACCTTTATCAAAGAGGGTAAACCGGTTTTTACATATCAGCTTTTTCCCGGTAAAAACGAAGTGCGGTTGGGCCTGTTATTATTTCAGCAGCTTTAGACAAAAAAATACCAGTTCATTATTAATAAGTGATTCTCCTGTCCCTTGCAATAACCAGCCAGTTGGATGAAGCCTTGTTATTCTCCACTACATAAACCGATTCGTATAAAGCCACCGTTGGGCAAATATGTGTAGGTATGCCGTACCAGGCTTCCCCGATCTTATGAATGGTAGTGTCCTTCACTTCAACAACCATATGCTCCTCGCTCTGACCTAAGACTTTAGCATCCGGATGATCCGGAAAAAATATCCTTGGCAGCGGTCCCTCGGCAGCAATGGATTTGTGACCAAGGTCAAGGCAAATTTTTACAGGATCAGTAATAGAAATAATGCGGGTTAGTAACATCGCCCCAATTTCAAATTTCATATCGGGAAGCATCGTTTTGTAACCCTGGTCCCAGAAGACGAAGGTGCCAGGACTTGTTTCGATATTTTGCCGTTTGGAATAGTAGGGAAAGCAAGGAGTGCCGCCTAAAATGATTGCCGGGGTTTCGCCGGTTTGTCTGACGATCTGTGATTGCAATTCAGTGATTAGTTTAAAAACCTTTTCAGCGTGCTCATAGCGTAATTTGAAATCAGTATCATGAATATGTCCATCGTATGCATGGAGGCCCACCGGGACTTTGTAGTTACGTTTTTTGCAATAATTGTAGAGCTCTAAAGCATTTTCGGGACTTGCACCGGTCCGGTTCATTCCAACATTTACATCGATCCAGCTTTCAAGATTTTTACCCTGGAAGATTGTATGGAGCTCGTCCGCAGACTGGTGGTTATCGACAAGATATCCAAATGTTTTATCAGGGTTGGCTTCAGCTATTTGTGCCAGCCTTTTTGCTTTTACAGTTGTTGGCTGATAAGCAAGCAGTATATCCCCGGCTCCGGCAATAACCAGCATTTCAACTTCGGAAACTGTAGCGCATTTGAATTTATTTATCCCGGCATTCATAAGCATCCGGGTTATCTCCACCATCTTGTGAGTTTTGACATGGGGTCTCAACATTGCGGGGCCACCGGCTATATTGACAGCTGTTGCAATATTTTGTTTTATTATGTCCGGATACACAAGCAGGGCAGGTGAGTCCACCTGGTCTTCGTTACTGATCCTATTGTCGGTTTCCACTGTTATTTTTTATGATATAAATATATCGAAGATCCGGATTAGTTCTCGGTTCACCACGGTAAAACACTTATTTTTGAAACGCTGCTTTCCATAAATTTAATTCATTAAAAAAAGTCTTTTGCGATTTCGGCCAGGTATATATTGCTTTTTTCTAATCGCCATTAGCGCTAACGCGCAGGATACCACGAAACCTGCACGGGTTCATAAAGACAGCGCACAATTCATCCATGTCAAAGACACCACCTATCTGACCCGTAAGCTGTATAAACTGAATAAGAGCTATATTATCGGTTACTGGACGGATCTGAAACATGTAGTGAGCCGGCCCGCGCATTGGAACGGGAATGATTGGGGAAAATTTTCAATTTTTCTTGGGGTGACAGCTGCAACGATGGCTGCTGACTGGGAGATCAGGCATATGGTGCTGGCGAACCAGGGATCTATAGCCACCGAAACAGCGAAAACAGTAGAGCCGTTTGGAAATTTCTATGGCGTATATCTTTTTCCGGTTATGTATGTCGCCGGCCTCGCAACAAAGGAAAAGCGTATGCAAAGTGTGGCGTTGGGTGGAGTTAAATCACTGGCTATCTCAACATTGATTTATGCTACAAGCAAGCTGATAATAAGACGCGGCCGGCCTGATAAGTCTGAATCCAGCTGGGACTATGGTCTCCCATTTACACATAAATCTTTTACTTCCAGCCCATCAGGACATAGTAATACGATATTTACTGTTGCTACGGCGCTGGCTTTGGAATACCGTGAAACCAAGTGGGTTCCCATCGTCGCTTATGCAATTGCAGGTTTAACAGCCACTTCCAGGATTTATCAAAACCGTCACTGGGCCAGCGATGTAGTGTTAGGTTCAGCGCTCGGACATTTTGTTACAAAAGCTGTCTGGAAAAATAACAACAAAAAGCAGCCACCAAAACAGTTATGGTAAATGACAGGATTTTTTTTAACAGGGATATAAGCTGGTTATCTTTTAATGAAAGAGTGCTCGCTGAGGCTGCAAGGCCAACAGTTCCTCTTATGGAACGATTTCGTTTCCTGGCAATTTATTCTTCAAACCTTGATGAGTTTTATCGGGTAAGAATACCGACCTATAATAAAAAAAAGGCTACTGATGAAGATCGGGAGATCCTCGGACAGATCAGGAACATTATTAACAGGCACCTGGAAATGTATGGAGATCTGATCCGTCGGGAACTGATTCCTGCGATGGAAGAGAACGGTTTGATATTTTTGTATGACACCGTAATTCCCGGTGAATTACATGACCAGGTCGCCGACTATTTTCTAAACCAGGTTGCGGGATATATTCATATAGAGAGTGTTGACTCAAAGTCTGATTTTTTCCCGGTTAATAATCACTTATATAAAGCTGTATTAACCCGGAAGAATGATCAGTTATTTGCCTGGATTATTAATATTCCTTCCAATCATTTACCGCGGTTCCAGGTTTTCAGCAAAAACAACCGAAGCTATATTTTACTGCTTGATGATATTATTGATCAATCACTCAAATTTATATTCAGGGAATCGCAGGTAGTTGGTGGTCACAATGTGAAACTGACCAGAGATGCTTCTCTCGAACTTATTGAGAACGCCGAAGAGGATACGGCTGATCTTATTGAGAAAGAGTTATCAAAAAGAGATCGCGGTAAGGCAACAAGGTTCCTTTATGATCCCGGGATGTCCAGGATAATGATTGATCGCCTGAGAGAAAGGTTCGACCTAAAAAAGTCTGCACTTGTCGCTGGTGGCCGATATCATAACCTTAAAGATTTTGGTAGTATCCCATTAAAAGACAAGTCTTTTGAATATCCTTTGCAGCCCCCGCTGATTAATGTAAAAGCAGGCTTCAGGGAGACATTGTTTAACATAATTATGGAGAAGGACAGGTTGGTTCATTCTCCATATCATTCGTATGATTGTATACATCGTTTTTTTAACGAAGCGGCGCTAGATAATAATGTCGAACAGATTTACATAACATTTTATCGCATAGCAAATGATTCGCGCATCGGTCATGCACTTATAAGCGCGGCAAAAAATGGAAAAGATGTATATGTTGTAGTGGAACTGAAAGCCCGTTTTGATGAAGCCAATAATATCCGGTGGGCAAAATCAATGAAAGCCGCCGGGATAAAAATAGTGTATAGTGAAAATGAATTGAAGGTTCATGCCAAGGTGGCCCTGATAAAACGAAAGGGTGATCTGCCAATGATTGGTTTGCTATCAACCGGAAACTTTAATGAGAATACGGCACGCATTTATACCGATCATACCCTGTTGACCGCGCATCAACCAATGCTGTCAGAACTGCATAAACTTTTTCAGATCCTTATACACGAAAGAAAGATCAAACAGGCTGCTGATATGCCATTGGATTTCCTCCTGGTCGCACAGTTTAATTTGTACGAAAAGTTTGTGTCAATGATCGATCGGGAGATCAACAATGCAATTGAAGGATTAAGCGCATCAATAATCATAAAACTGAATAACCTCGAAGAAGAATCACTCATATTGAAACTGTATGAAGCTTCTAATGCAGGAGTAAAGATTCAACTTTTAGTCCGGGGTATTTGTCGCCTGGTACCAGGTATGCCAGGTCAAAGTGAAAGGATCACTGTCCACCGGATTATTGACAGATATCTTGAGCACGGCCGCATTTTTATTTTTGAGAATAAGGGACAATTGAATATGTATATGGGATCATCTGATTGGATGAATCGTAACATATACCACCGGATAGAAGTCTGTTTCCCGATACTGGATCCCGATTTAAAGATGGAGATGTACAGGCTGATTGAATTGCAGTTACAGGATAATGTACAGGCTGTATTGATTGACCAGGAATTGAATAATGTGCCTGTTAAGGATGATGAAGCGCCGATTCGTTCACAGGTTGAGATTCATAATTACCTGTCGCTCCGGGCACAGGACTAGCACTATTATGCAACAGTTTTTGGTCGCTTCTTCGCTGCGTTGGGGGCGGGGTTGTGCCTTTTTGCGGCTGTGTCCCGTGGTTAATACGTTTGTTCATGTCCCGCACGTGCGGGATTGTCTCCGATCGGCTTTTTTTGCCCTGATCAGCTTTGTTAGGGTTTCTTCAAGTGCTGGTGCTTGTTCTCCCCTGATCGGCTTCAGTAACTCCGGGCACGGCACGATATGCTGGTTTGCTTTCTTTGTTTACCAGCATTATTATGCAACAGTTTTTGGTCGCTTCTTCGCACCGTTGGGAGCTGGATTGTGCCTTTTTGCGGCTGTGTCCCGTGGTTAATACCTTTGCTCATGCTGGGAGTGGTTGTTGTCTCCGATCGGCTTTTTTGCCCTGATCAGCTTTGTTAGGGTTTCTTCAAGTGCTGGTTGCAGTATCGCCCTGATCGGCTTCAGTAACTCCGACCACGGTACGAAGGCCGCGCAAAGGCACAATCCCACTCCCAACT